>JAPLUA010000425.1 GCA_026397855.1 Verrucomicrobiota bacterium
GTAGTGGCCAAGGCCGGCACCGCGCCGCAGCCGGGAATCGAAGTGCTGGACGCGGCGACCGGTAGTTTTCTCGGCCTCCTGGACAAGACGGTGGTTGCCGGGGGCACGTTTCTGCTTAACCAGGTGAAGGTCGCCCGGGATGGGGCCATCTATGCGGCAAACCTGGTAAGCCCGGGAAGCGCAACCAGCATCACCAAGATCTACCGCTGGTCCAATTGGCAGAGCCCGGCCACGGTGGCCTGGGCGGGCAACGCGTTGTCCAATCCGGCGACCGGCTTCATGGTCCCCGCCACGCCGGGACAGCGGGTGGGTGACACCATGGACATCACCGGTTCCGGGGCGAGCACCCTGATTGTGATGACGATTGCGACGGCTTCGCCGACCCTTTCCACCAACATGATCCTCTTCACCACCACGGACGGCATCAACTTCAGCAACCACATCATTGCGGTGAGCGGCTTCACGGCGGGGGGCAGCGGCATTTGCGGCGTGAGCTTCTACACCAATAACACGTTGCTTGTCCGGACCAGCGGCAGCGCGGGCAACAACGTCGCCCTGATCCAGTTCCCGGCCAACATCGCCTCGCTGGATGCGGGGCCCATTGCGGCCGCGCAGATTGGCTCCTACGCTCTGCCGGGCGTGCTGAGCACGACGGCGTTTATTGACTATGCCGCCGCGGGACAGGGCGGCCTGCTGGTGGTGGCGAGCCCGCAGAATGCGGGCGGCGTTTCCGCGTCGGGGCAGGTTGCCCTGTATGCCGACCCGGTGGTTGGCAACGGGATCTGCTCGCTGCAGCTTGCCAGCACGAACTATCCGCACCTGACCAGCAACGGCAACCTCGCCGGCGCGGTGGCCCTCGGGGGCTCCGGGTTTGCCCAGTATATCTTCTCGCTGGACTGCAACAACGGGGTGCGGTGCAGCGCCATCACCACCATCCCGGCCCAGCCGCCGGCCATCGCCACCCAGCCGGTGGGCGGCACGGTTTACCCTCCCTACACCTTAAGCGTCTCCGCCTCGGGCTTCTGCCCGCTCACCTATCAATGGCAGGCCACCAATTACGTCAACGGCTTCACCAACATCCCCGGAGCCACTGGCAGCTCCTACATCATCGCCTCGGCATCCACCAACTACTACCGCGTGATGATCACCAACTCGGTCAACCCGGCCGCTACCAGCTCCGTCGCGCTGGTGACAGCCCTGAGCCCGGTAACCAACTCCGCGGTCAGCCAACTCTGGCGCGTGGCGGCTGGAACCAGCGGTTACAGCTACCTCTCCCCCTCGGACAACAACACGCGCGGGCTGGGTTACGACACCAACAGCCACCGGGTCGTCGTGGCCAGCACTTCGTCCCTGAACATCCTCAACGGGGACAACGGGACCAACATCGGCGCCATGAGCCTCACGGGAGTGACGTTCGGCGGGCTGCTCGGGGGCTGCGACCAGGTGGGGATTGCGGATGACGGGGTCGTTTATGCCGGCAACCTGGTCATCGGCAGCGGGTTCGCCCTCTACCGCTGGGGCGCGCCCACCACCACCAACACCGCCATTCCCGTGCTGGGCGACTCGAGCCCGATGAACACTGGAGACCGTTGGGGGGATACCCTGTCCGTGCGCGGGGCCGGCCCCCTGACGCAGATCCTGCTCGGCTCACGCAGCGGCACCAATGTGGCGTTGCTGACCACCGCTGACGGAACCAATTTCCTGGCCAGTGTGATCGCCATTACCAACGCGCCCGGAGGCTTCGCCGCCAACGGCATCACCTTCGGCGCCGGCAACACCCTCTGGGCCAAGAGCGTCCCGGGCCGCCTCTACGAGGTCGCTTTCGATCCGGCCGCGCTTACGGGTGGCGTTTTGCTGGAATACCCCAATCCCTCAGCGATTCCGACCTACATGGCGGGTGTCGGCGTGGATCCCGTGCGGAACATTCTTGCGGGCGTTGATCTCAGCGACGCACCTAACGACCTGAAGTTGTTCCAGTTGACCGGCACCACAGAGGCGCCCGTGCTCTTCAGCCAGTCCTTCTTCGCCTCGGCCAATGGCAACGGCAACGCCAATGTCGTGATCGCGATGAAGTATCCCCGGGTCTATGCTCTGGATGTCAACAATGGCCTGCTGGCGTTGACTTATGGCGTGCCGGCCACCACCCCGCCGAACATCACCGCCCCGCCGGCCAGCCAGACCGTCTATACGAATGACCCGGCCGTGACGCTGAGCGCGGGCGTCTCCGGCTCCGTGCCGATGTATTACCAGTGGCGTTACTACGGTGCCAGCGCCACCAACCCGTCGGTCAACATCCCTGGTGCTACAAACAGCACCTATGTCATCACTTACCCCGCGGTGAGCGCTTCCGGCTATTACGATCTGGTGATCCACAACATCAGCGGCTACGCAACCAGCACTCCGCCGACGCTGCTGACAGTGATCACGCCAACGGTCAGCCCCGTCGTGACGCAGCTATGGACCCTGGCAGCGGGCTCACGGCCTTACCTGGATGGCTCCTCGTATGCCACCCGGGGGCTGGCTTATGACCCGAGCGAGACGCCCAACGGCACCGCAACCCTGTTGGTCGCCGACCATGCCAACATCTACCTGCTCAGCGCCACCAACGGCGCCGAGCTCGGCCAGTTGAACATGACGGGCCTGGGCACCGCCGGCTACAACGGCTGGGTCGTGGACCAGATTGGGGTCGCCGATGATGGCGTGCTCTATTCCTGCAACCTGACCCTCTCCGGGCCGGGCTTCTACATTGTGCGCTGGCCTTCCATCACCCCGGGTGCCTTCGCCGACAGCTATGCCTGGGGCCCGGCAGACGGCACCGGCGCCGATCCCAGCGGAACGGGGGACCGGTGGGGTGATACCCTGACCGTGCGCGGCTCCGGCACGAGCACCGAGATTCTTTGCGCTTCCTACAGCGGCACGCGCGTGGTCCTGTTCACCACCGCCGATGGCGTTACTTTCACCGCCAACGTGATTAATGTCACCAACGCGCCCGCCGGCTTCGCCGGCCAGGGCATCACCTTCGGCCCCGGCAACACCTTCTGGGCCAAGAGCCCCGGATACAACCTGCGCCACGTCTCCTACGACACCACGACCGGCATCGGAACGGTTGTTGAACTGTTCACCGCGGGCACGCAGGTGGATTCGACCATGGACGCCATCAGTGTGGACGTGGCCAACAACATCCTGGCCGGGGTCGTCTTTAGCGACACGCCGAACGACCTCCAACTGCTGCAGTTGAGCGGGAACGCGAATCCGCCGGCGCTGTTCAACCAGGCATTCTTCGGCTCGGCCAACCGCAGCTCCCAGTTGAACGGCGTCACGACGATCAAGGCCGGCCATGCCTTTGGACTGAATGTCAACAATGGCCTCGTGGCCTTGAGCTACGGCGTGCCGGCAGCCCCCGCCGTGACCCTCACCGGCGTGACCAACGAGGTTGGCACCGGCGTAACCCTCACCTGGAACAACTGCTTCAACGGCCGCAATTACCAGGTCGTTTACAAGAACGCCCTGACCAATGGCTCCTGGACGCCGCTCGGGGTGCCGGTCACCGCCGTCGGCCCCACCGCCTCGTTCACCGACACTTCGGCCCTGGTGGAAGCGCGCTATTATCGCGTCCAAAGCCAGTAGGACGGGCATTCAGGCACTGATTCATCCCCGCCGCCGGAGTTCTCCGGCGGCGGGGTTCTTCTGTACGCACGGGGTGGGGTCGTGGGGAGCGTGGGGAGCGTCGGAGCGTGGGGAGCGTCGGAGCGTAAAGTGTGGCAAGCCCGAACACGCTCCACGCTCGGACGCTCGGACGCGCAACTACGTCCGCCAGAAGCATCCCCGCTTCGTGAAGAAACTTACGCTCAGCGCGAGCAGCAGGGTGATGATGGCCCCGCGTGCAAAACCCAACCAGGGGGTTGTCGTCAGCGCCGCAAGCAATCGGTTGGCACCTGTCAAGGCCAGCAGCGGTATGACGAGGTTATTGATGCCGGCGTAGGCGATCATCGGGTTCTGGCCGTTCTCAACCAGGAGCTGGACCCAGCGCCTGCGGCGGAAGACATCAATGAGAATGGAAAGGGCGATGAGCAGGCAGATCGCGCACCCGGCCGTCACGAAATAATAGCTCATGGTGGCCTTGTCCTTCTTGATGCCGCCCTCATACGGCTCCAGGAACAGGCCCAGCACCAGCCAATAAACCGCCCAGTTGAAGAGTGCGCGAAAGAGCCGTTCCGTCGCGGTGGCCGGCCTGGACATCAGCCACCAGGCCAGAGCACAGAGGGCGAAAGCAGTCCCCGTGGTGGCGACCAGCCAGCGGGCCTTTAATCCCACCACCAGCACGACCACCAAGCAGAGCATGAGCGAGGCAACCGCTCCAAAGCGCGGCAGGGACCAGGTTTCCCGACCACAGGGAACTGCGGGGCCGCCATCCGCCTCCCCCTGCATCCATCGCAGCAGGAGGTCGCCCGCGATCGTGCCGGGCACCACAATGAACAGGTATTGGAGATAATAGAGCCGGTAAACCCACGGCACGGGCGACCAGCGCCAGAGGTCGCTCACCCAGCCCTCGATAGGCTGCGGCATGTTGGAGAGCCGGATGGCAGCCAGCACCCCCAGCACGCCAAGCCGCAGAAGCAGGTTGTCGCGGGTGGCCCACCAGGCCACCGTTCCAAACACAGCCATGTTCGCCAGCACCACGATGATGATGTCGCTGCGGTTCAGGGAAAAGCCGCTGCCATCCGGGTAGCGCAGCAAGGCCAGCAAGGCCAGCACCCCCACCCAGCCGCCGCCCCGGATTCCCCACCGCCAGGCCGCAGCCCATGGAGCGCCGATATTCCTCTCGGACCGGTGCCGGTGTCGCCGGGTGCCGACAGGAATGTCGGCGCTCCAATCCGGCAGCCGGGCCAGGACCGGGAACAGCAACGCGAAGCCCAGCAGCGCAATCAGCCAGGTCGCGATGGAAGGATGCTCGCTGATGACGTAAGGGCGGATCGCCTGGACGTAAAGGGCGAAGAAGGCCAGCAGCAGTCCGCGCCCGGCGATGAACAGCGCCAACTTCGACTTCGACTCGCCCTGCTTAAGCCGGCGCGTCAACGCCAGCGGGATGGCCGCGCCCAGGGCAAAGAGAAAGAACGGGAACACCAGATCCACCCAGGTGATTCCCGGCAGCGTAGCCACCCACTTATGATCGGGCGGCGGCACCTGCGCATGATACATCCACGCGGGCAGCGCCTTCTCTCCAAAAGGCAATTGGCCGGACAGGATCATCCCCAGGATGGCCAGGCCCCGCAGCGCATCCAGCGCGTAGGCCCGGCGAGGGGCTTCGGAGGAATGACTCATACCCATTGCCATCAGCGGAGCATAAATTCTGACTCCGGGATTGCACGCATAATCCGGATCACGACGCCCTGATCACTTTGCGCGCCCATGTCGCAGCAAGCTTTGCCTTGAGTATCCTGGGTCCATGTAGCACGTCATGCATCCAGAATAGTCACTTGAGCTCGAGAGCAATCCGATTATGATGCGCCGCATGAAGACACCGGAATCGAGAATCAAATTGGCCCGCATGGACCCGAAGCAAGTCGCCGATGAGATCGGCGATTTCATCGTGCGCAAGGTGCTGGAGATGAAGAAGACCGGGGGTGTCCTCGGGCTGTCGGGAGGCGTGGACAGCACCTGCGTGGCTGCGCTGACGAAGCGGGCCTTCGACCGGCACAACGCCAAACATCCGGAGCAGCCCCTGGAAGTCGTGGGTTTTATTCTGCCGTCACACACGAACAATCCCAAGGACGAGGATTACGGGGTGGCCTACTACACGCTGTTCGGCGACGGGGCAGTTCACATGAGCCCGATCGGCAATCTGCCCAAGCGGCTGGTGCGCGAGATGGCGGCTTACCTGGGATTCGAGGACCTGTCCGAGCGCGTCTCCACGGCGGGGCTGGAGCCGGGTCAAACCTCCTTCAAGGACCTGGGGTGTGATTACGAGTTTGCTGAGCTGGTGCTCAACGGCCTGGACCAGGGCCTGAAGGGGGAGGAACTTGCCGTCCACAGCCAGGTCGTGGCTTACGCCCGGGAGCAGATGGACAAATACGCACAATGGTATGGGACGCCCAAGTTCACGTCGGCCGCGGCGCTGGTTACCGAGATCATCCAGCGGCATGAGATCGCGCTGCTGAAGGCCGAGATCGTCAACCCGGACATCGCCCCCATCACGTTGGCGCTGGAGTGATCCTGCTCTTTGCACCGCAGACGAGGGAACGAGCCTCCTCTCCCCTGCCCTCTCCTCCATTCTGAATGGAGGAGAGGGAGAAGAAGGGTGGCGGGCTCGCGGGCTGGGCTCCGCTGGCCACTGTCACCACGACAAACACGCTCACTACGGTTTCCGACCCTGAACCCGCAACGCGGCCGCGCCGGTTCTACCGCGCCGTTGAGCAATGACCATAATGTGGACTGGCAGTTCGACGGGGAGGACATCATTGCCGCCTGCCGCACCGCCTTTGACGATGCCGAGGGCGGCACCCACAACAGCCACGACGCCAATTACCTGACCTTCCACCGCTTCCCCAATTTCCGCCACCGCACCCTCGCGAACTCAGTTCGTTGAGGCGGCCCCCCCCCAGACTTTCCGGGAGTGGGGCATCCGGTCTGCAGCCGGGACGGGAGGTCCGTTCGTGCGCCGTAAGCTGGCAGAATGCCGGCGCTCCTCATCCTTGACAATCCGGCGCCTCCTGCTGTTTTCAGGTGCCCCGCCTACGGCTCTTTTGCGCTTAACAGGGGTTTGTCCAGTTGCTAGTCTGACTTTGTATGAAGGTTCTGATTAGCATGCTAGAGGCCAGGCTTCGGCGAACGCCGCCTCTTACCATCACCGCTGTAGGGCTTTGCTGCGTGCTGGCGATTGGCGTCGTCTCCCACCATGCCCCCAGGGCGCTCAGTTTACACCCAGCCTATCTGGCCGTCGTGTTTATGGTCGGGTGGGGAGCCGGGATCTGGCCCGCCATGCTGATATCGGGCGCGATAGTGATCACGGTGGCGATGGAGCAGTGGTTCCTGCCCCAGGCATTTCCGAACCCCTATTGGCTGGTCTATTGGAATACAGCCACACGATTGGCTACCTATGCCTTTACGGCGTGGTTGTCGGCAGAGTTGGGACACCTGACACGCAGCCTCCGCCAATTAGTGGCTGAGCGCACTGCGGAATTGCAGGTCGAAGCGGAGCGGCACAAGGAAACGGCTGCCTTCCTGGCCGAGGCCGTCGAGCGTTTCGAGCAGATCGCGAACAACATCAGCGAAGCCTTCTGGCTCTCAAACGTGGCGAAGACGGAGGTCACCTACATCAGTTCCGGCTATGAGAGGATCTGGGGCCGCAAATGCGAGGGGGTGTATCGCGAACCGGCGAGCTGGCTGGCGGCGGTGCATCCTGAAGACCGCGAGAGGGTCCGACAGCGCACCCTCCAGGACCAAAGCACCGGCGCCTATGATGTCGAGTACCGGATCATCCGGCCGGATGGATCCATCCGGTGGATCAGGGACCGGGCATTCCCGGTGTGCAACGCCCGGGGCGAGGTGTTTCGCATTGCCGGCGTCGCGGAGGACATCACCGAATGGAGGACTTCTCGGGAAATCCTACAGACCCAGGCGGCAATTCTGGAGAGCATGGCCGAGGGGGTGGTGGTCACCGACGAGGAGGGCCACGTGATCCAGATGAATCCGGCGGCGGAACAGATGATGGGATACACCCAGAGCGAGATGCTCGGGCAGTCGGTCACCGTGTTCAGCGCCTTGCCCGAAGCCGAAGCAACTGCCCTCCTGCATGACTTGACGGGGGCACTAAAAGCCGCGGGAAAGTGGCGGGGGATCTTTAAGAACCGGCGCAAGGATGGTGTAATCAACTTCTGCGAGGCGGTCATCGCCCGGCTGGAAATCCATGGCCGAAGCTTACTTGTGGCGGTAGAACAGGACATAACTGAGCGCCTGCGTGCCGAGCAGACCCTGACCAGACAGAGAGCGCTCTATCGCAGCCTCTTTGAACTTTGTCCGGATGGCATCCTACTGGAAGATCTCGATGGCAACATCCTCGAGGTCAACGAGTCGCTATGCCAGCGGACCGGTTATTCTCGGGAAGAGCTTTTGGGACAGAATGTCCGGCGTTTGATGCCCACGGAAGACCAGGCTAAAGTTGCCTATAATCTGGCGGCGCTACAGTCTGCCCACAGCTTGGAACAAGAGGTGTGGAGCCTGACCAGGAGCGGGGAACGCCAGTTGATCAGGCTGAACGAGAGGCTGATCACCCTTCCTGACGGCAGGCAATCAGTCATGGTCGTGACCAGGGATATCACGGTGCACAGGCGCTTGGATCTGACAAGAGATGTCTTCGAGTCCCTGGGCGCACAACTCAGCGCCACGCGAACCCCGGTGGAGGCCGCACGTGCCGTTTTTGCCAGCGCAGACCGCCTCTGGAAATGGGATGCCGCCAGCCTGGACCTTTATTCCCGCGAATCGGGCCAGATGGAGTCGGTGCTGCTTTGCGACGTCCTGAACGGGAAGCGTTGCGACGTGCCCACGGTTTGCCACATCGGCCCCCCTACCGTCCGAACGAGGCAGATTATGCGGGAAGGATCGAAGCTGATCCTCTGCCGCACAGGCGAGGCGCAACCGGCAGATGTCGTGATGTTCGGCGACCTCTCGCGCCCATCGGCGTCGCTAATGTATGCGACGCTGCGACGGGATGGGGAAGCAGTCGGCCTGCTATCCATCCAGAGCTACACCCCCAACGCCTACACGCAGGAAGACCTCCGAACCTTCCAGGCGCTGGCAGACTACTGCGGCGGCGCGATGGACCGCATCCGGACCGAGGAGGCGCTCCGGCAGCGCGAGGAACTGAACCGGACCATCCTGACCACGGCGATGGACGGTTTGTATGCCCTGGATTTCGGTGCCGACCCCGCTGCCGCGATCACCGAGGTAAATGATGCCTACTGCAAAATCTCGGGCTACAGCCGCGAGGAGCTGCTCCGGATGCGGATGGCGGACATTGAAGCCATGGAAAGCGCCGAGGAAATCGGGCGGCACAAGGATAGCATTATCAAGGCCGGAACCGAACGCTTCGAGACCCGCCATCGGCGGAAAGATGGAAAGGTGATTTCCGTTGAGATCAGCGCATCCGGGTTTGCGGGCGGCAGCGGAAAGGTCTTTGGCTTTGCCCGGGACATCACCGGGCGCAAGCGCACGGAACTGATGAGGGAGATCCTCCTGTCATTGGGCGCCAGGCTCATCGAGGCGCAAACCCCCCTGGCGGCCGCCAGGACGATCTTTGCCGCCGCCGACCAGCTTTGGCAATGGGACGCCGCCGTCCTGCAACTGTATTCCGCTGAGCAGGACCGCATGAGCTCCATCCTCCTGGTTGACGTTGTGGACGGCGAGCGTCGGGAAGTTTCCCCGGGGAACCCCCATTACGCGCCATCCCTCGCGTTACGCCGGGTTATGCGGGACGGTCCGGAGCTGACCCTGCGCACGCAAGCCGACATGCGCCGGAACGACTTCCTGGCCTTTGGCAGCAGGGAGCGCATGTCCGCCTCGCTGCTGTATGTTCCGCTGCGCCGCGAGGGGAAATCCATTGGGGTTCTCTCGATCCAGAGCTACGCGTTCGACGCATTTAATCAGGAAGACCTGCTGACGCTCCAGGCGCTGGCTGATCACTGCGGCGGCGCGCTCGACCGCATTCATGCGGAGGTGCGCCTGCGCGAGGCGCATTGCCAACTCGAACGGCGCGTGGAGGAGCGCACGATGGAACTGCTAAAGTCAGAACAGAACTACCGCCGCCTGCACGAGAGCATGACGGATGCGTTCATCAGAACCGACATGAGCGGGCGGATCGTCGAATCCAACCCGGCTCTTCGAGAGATGCTCAGCTACAGTCAGGAGGAACTGCGCCATTTGAGTTACCTGGATCTTACCCCTGAGAAATGGCACGCCATGGAGGAGCGGATCGTGGCGGAACAGATCCTCCCGCGAGGGCATTCCGGTGTTTACGAGAAGGAATACCGCCGCAAGGACGGGTCCGCCTTCCCCGTCGAACTGCGCACCTTCCTGATCCGGGACGACAGCGGTCAGCCTGCGGCGATGTGGGCGATCGTGCGCGACATCACGGAGCGGAAGCAGATCACGGAGGCCTTGCGCGAGGCCAATGAGAGGCTGGAGCAGCGGGTGATCGAGCGGACTGCCGAACTACGGGCGACCACGCAGCGGCTCCAACTGGCGCTGGACGCCGGGAGCATCGGCACCTGGACCTGGAGCTTTAGCGACGACCAACTGGACTGGGACGAGCGGCTGCGGAGCTGGTATGAGGCGCCCGAAGCCACCCGACAAGGCGGGCTGACCTACGAGTTCTGGCGCTCGCGGGTGCACCCCGACGACGCAGCAAAGGCGGAGGCGGTGCTGATGGAGGCCCGGCACCGGGACATCCCTTATGAGCACGAATTCCGGGTTGTCCGGAGCGATGGCTCGCTGCGATATATCCACTCGGGGGCGGTCATCGAACATGACGGCGTCGGCAAGCCGGTGCGAATGATCGGCATCAACCGCGACATCACCGGGCGCAAGCTCGCCGAGGAAACGATCCGGGGGGCTGAACGGCTCCAGAACTCCATCCTGCAGAACATCCCCGACCCGGTGTGGCTTAAAGATATCCATGGCCGGTTCCTGGCCGCCAACCAAGCCCTGGCCAGGTTATACGCGAGGCCGCTTGAGGCTATCGTGGGCAAGACGCTCTTTGACATTCTCGGCAAGGAATCCAATCAGATGGAGTGGATGGACAGCAAAGTGATGCAAACGCGGGGCCGCATGGCCAGGGAGGTTTCACTCGTTGATCAGCACGGGCAGCCGCGGTGGTTCGAGACCATCAAATCCCCCCTGCTGAACGAACAGGAGGAGGTCACCGGCACCGTGGGCATCGCCCGGGAGATCACGGAGCGGAAGCAGACCGAGTTCCTGCTCCGTGTCCAGCGGGATTTGGGTGCCAGCCTCAGCCTGACCAGCGATGTAAACGCAGCCCTGAAGCGCTTCCTGGGAATCGCCGTCAAGATGGGGGGAGTCGTTGACTGCGGAGGCGTTTACCTGCCCGATGAAGCCGGCAAAGCAGTCAATCTGGCCGTGCACTACGGCATCTCCGATTCCTTTGCGCGATCGGTGGCACATTTTCCTGCAGGCAGCCCTCAAATGAAGCTCGTGCAGCAGGGCAGCCCTGTCTTCGCCTCGCTCGGGAGCTTACCGTTTCAATTTGATGCGGCGCAACTCCGTGAGGGCCTGCGAGCCCTCGCCATAGTTCCGATGCATCACGAAGGGCGGCCTATTGGAGTGCTCATCCTGGGCACACACACAGCAGACGTCATCCCCGTCCACACCCAGGCTGCCACTGAGGCAATCGCCGCCCAAGCCGCCGGTGCCATCGCGCGAATCAGGGCCGAATCCGAACGGCACCGGCTCGAACGCCAGCTCCTGGAAGTCACCGACCGCGAGCAGGCCCGCATTGGACAGGACATCCACGACGGGCTTTGCCAGCGCCTTGTGGTCCTCGCCTTCGACACGAACTCGCTGCTCGGTGAACTATCGGCCGCCGGCCGTCCGGAGGCCCGGAAAACGGCGGGAATCGCCGCTATCCTCGACGAGGCCATCACCGAGGCCCGGCAGTTGTCCCGCGGGCTCTTCCCGGTCAGGCTGGAAGGAGAGGGGCTCCCGCCAGCCCTGGAAGAGCTGGCTAAGGCCACCCGCGAACGATTCAAGGTCGGGTGCCAATTCCGAAGCCGCGGCAAGGTCACGATCAAGGACAGCAGCATCGCCCCCCACCTTTACCGGATTGCGCAGGAATTCGGGGGGAATGGGGCTGCATATCATGAACTACCGGGCGCGAAGCATCGGCGGCACGGTGCGCATCGGCCGCCGAGCTCACGGGGGCACCGTAGTTTTGTGTTGCGTTTCCGGAAAGTTCAGCTAAAACAACCGGCAGTATGGGCACCGTGGAAAAAGTCAGGAACGGTAAGAAGCTCGTCCGCATCCTCCTCGTGGACGACCACCCGCTCGTGCGGGAGCGGCTGGCCGAGATCATTAATCGCGAAGCCGACCTGAACGTTTGCGGCGAGGCCGAGGACCGCCATGCCGCGCTCGAGCTTGTGAAGGCCCGGCGCCCCGACCTGGTCATCGTGGACCTCACCCTCAAGAACTCCGACGGCGTCGAGCTGATCAAGGACATTCATTCCGAACGGCCCAGCCTGCGGATGCTCGTGGTTTCCATGCACGACGAGTCGCTCCACGCCGAGCGGGTCATCCGCGCCGGGGCGATGGGCTACATCACCAAGCAGGAAGCCACCCGCAATATCCTGCTGGCCATTCGCCGCATCCTGGCGGGCAACATCTACCTCAATGAGAAGATCGCCACCCACATCATCGGCCGCCTCACCGCCCGCGCCGGCCCGGTCGCACTCACCCCGGCAGAGGTTCTGACCGACCGCGAGTACCAGGTCTTCGAGTTTACCGGCCGCGGCCGCAACACCCGCGACATCGCTGACGAGCTTCGAGTCTCCTTGAAAACCGTCGAAACCTACCGGACCCGCATCCGCCGGAAGCTCAACCTCCATGAGGGGAGCTCCCTTCTACGCTGCGCGATTGCATGGACTCACGAGCAGTGATCCGCGCCCCGAATCGCATGACCCGTCATTGCTCGCGGAACTGCCGGGAAGCAGGCTCGCCGGGGATGTTCATCCCGCCGGCTGAACGGCA
>JAPLUA010000233.1 GCA_026397855.1 Verrucomicrobiota bacterium
ATCGCGCAATAAGCCGCATTGCCGGCACCGTCAACGGCTCCCAGCACCACCTCATGGGTGCCCAGGCTAAGCGCCACATCCATCGCCACGCTCTGGGTCACCGTCACTGAACCGCAGTTGTCTGCGGCGAGGACATAGTTCGTGCCCGTGATGTCCGGCATCGGAGCCTGGCAGTTCGTGCCCGCAGCCAGCACAACATTGGTCGTATGCCAGGTGATTGAAGGCGGCGTTTGGTCAGTCACCACAACGTAGTTCGTGCAGGAGGCGGCGTTCCCTGCGGCATCGAAAGCCACCAGCACCACTTCGTTGGTGCCCAGGCTCAGCACGGTGTTGGTCGCCACGCTCTGCGTCACGGTTACGGAACTGCAGTAGTCCTGCGCGAGAATGTAATTCGTGCCCGTAAGATCGGGCATGAGCGCCTGGCAATTCGTGTCTGCCGCCAGCACCCTGTTGGTGAAGCACCAGGCGATCACCGGCGGCTCGATGTCCAGAACGATCACCCGCTGCTGGCAGCTATTGATGTTCCCACTGCTGTCGGTCACGGTCCACGTCACCAAGTTGGTTCCAATCGCGTAGCTCGCCGCCCCGTTGTTGGTCACCGAGGCCACAGCGACATCGTCGCCTGTCACCGGGGTGCCCAAAGCCACATTGGTGGCATTGCAACCGGAATTAGCCGGGACGGTGACATCCGCCGGGCAGGAAATGGTCGGCGGCGTCACATCGCTGACTGTAAGCATCGCCGTGCTGGAAAGCGCGGTGCCCATCGAATTGCTGATGAGCAGCGCGTAAGCGCCGGCATCGGAGCCTTGGACACTGGCCAGCGTCAGCGAAGCGGCGGTCGCACCCGGCAGATTTGTCCCGTTGTGTTGCCACTGCCAGCTCAACGGCTGGAGCCCGGCGGCCATCGCCTGCAAACGAACGGCGGTGCCCCCACGCACGTTTTGACTAAAGGGTTGGACTGTAATAGCTGGGCGCCCGTCGCCTTGCAGCGCCACCAAGTGGAACCCGCCGCCGGCCATCCCCACCACGTTTGCCAATCCCACCGGAATATTGGTCTGGCCGTAGGCGTTGTCGCCCCAGGCGACCATGGTCCCGTCAGCCTTCAAGGCCAGGGTGTCATAGCGGCCAGCAGCCACAGCCACCACGTTGCTCAAAGCGGCAGGCGTATTGGTCTGCCCGTAGGTGTTGTCGCCCCATGCCACGACCGTTCCGTCCGACTTAAGGGCGACGCTGTGATAGCCTCCAGCAGCGACTGACACCACGGAGCCCAAACCGTCCGGAACCATCGCCTGCCCGTAATAGGGATTGACCCCCGTATTAACGGTGCCCGCCCCCCATGCAAGCACGGTGCCGTCCGACTTCAAGGCCAGGCTGTGGTAACCCCCCGCTGCCACCGCCACCGCGTTGCTCAAACCGTTGGGCTCGATCGCCTGCCCGTAGTAGGGACTGACCCCGGAATTGGTCGTGCCGGCGCCCCAGGCCACGACGGCACCGTCCGACTTCAATGCCAGGCTGTGGTATCCCCCGGCCGCGACCGCCACCGCATTGCTCAAACCGGCCGGCACGATCGCCTGTCCGAGATTCGGGCTGGCGCCCGTGTTGGTTGTCCCCGCGCCCCAGGCCGCGGCTGTGCCGTCGGATTTGAGCGCCAGGCTATGGTAGTAGCCGGCAGCCACTTGCATGACGTTGCCCAGGCCGGCAGGGACCATGGCCTGCCCCAGTTGCGGGCTGGACCCCGTGTTACTGGTGCCGGCACCCCAGGCCACAGGCACCCCATCAGATCTCAGGGCCAGGCTATGGTAAAGCCCCGCTGCAGTCCCCGTCACGTTGCTCACCCCGCCCGGAATGCTCGACTGGTTGTAGTCGTTGCGCCCCCAGGCAACCAACGGCCAAAGCGCCAGGAACGCATTCGAACTGGCCACGCTCCCGTAGGTATTGCTGGCCACCAGGGAATAGACGGCCATCTCCGTTCCCTGTGCGTTCGAGACGATCAGGCTGGCAGTCGCGGAACCGCTGATCCTGCCACCGTCCACCAGGTTGGTGCCCGCCCGACGCCAATGAAGAGTGATCGGGCTCGATCCGGCAACCCCGGCAGTAAAGGACGCGACTGACCCGGCCAATAGGGTTTGACCAACCGGCTGCGTCAGAATCACAGGCGGGAAGTTCGCCGTCAGCGTGGCATTCGAGCTGAGCACCTGCCCATAGAGGTTAGTGACCGCCACCGAGTAGCTCCCAAGGTCCCCCACCTGGACGCGCGCCACCGTCAGCGTGGACGTCTGCGTGCCGCTGATATTCGTGCTGGCAGCCAAAGCCACCCCATCTTTGCTCCACTGGAAGCCGAGGGGCGCCGTGCCGGAAACGCCGACCGTGAAAGTGGCCGGGGCGTTCGGCGCAACCGATTGATTCTGCGGCTGGCTGGTTATCCAAGGATCCCGCACGGTCAACAGCGCATTAGAGCTGAGAGCGGAGCCAAGCAGGTTGGTCACCAGCACGGAGTAGGAACCGGCCCGGGCCGCCAGCACATTGGTCAGCGTCAGCGTGGAATTGACCGCCCCCGCCAGGTCGGCCCCGTTGAAACGCCACTGATAGACGAGGGGCGCGGTGCCGTTAGCGACGACCTGGAAGGTCACGTTCGTGCCGGCGATGGCGGTCTGGCTGCCCGGTTGACCCGTAATGCCCGGAGGGGCGCTGACGACGGTCACGTTAGTCACCGAGTTATTGGCGGAATAAGGGTCGGGAGTGAAAGCGCCAATCGTGATAATATTGGTGATGAATCCCCCAAAGGTGGGCGCCACCACCACGTTGAAGTTGGTGGAACCGCCGATCGTGAGGGTGCCGACGGTGGCCACGACTCTTGCGCCGAGGTTGGTGCAACCCGGAGAGGCGGAAACAAAAGTGACTCCGGCCGGCAAGGTGTCGGTGATCGTCACGCTCATCGCCGACTGCGGGCCGAGGTTGGTGGCCATCAGCGTGTAAGTCAGGTTCTGGCCCACCTGGACAGGATCGGGAGATGCCGTCATGGCCAGCCCCAGGTCGGTGCTCGCTGTGCAACAGGAATAGAGCTGGCTGCCGATGTCGAGCTGGAAGCAGTAAAACGTGCCGGTCTGGCTGAAGGCAGTGTCGGCGACGCGCAACTTCCACGTTCCGTTGACGGCCTTCCCATTGAGGGCGGAGAGAGGGCTCTCCGGCCGGTAAGAGCCGGCGAACGGCGCCGCCCCGTTGGTGATGGATGCGGCGGCCGCATCGTCGAAGACGGTGAATGTGCCGGAGCAATCATTGGCTCCGCTGCCGTAATTCTTGCCGGAGCCGCCGCGCTTGTTGACGAGCGTGACGAGCGTGCCGTCCGGGTGGACCAGGGTGATTACCAGGTCGGAATCCCGGCCGTGGTTCAAGCGAACACGCGCATTGACATCCGCAACGACACCGCTATCCGTGATCGTGATAGGAACTTCAATGGTGGTGTTATTGGCGATCGCAACCGAGACGCCTCCGCTGCTGTAGTTGTTGGTAACGGACGAGGATAGAACGCCCAGCATGAATACGTTGGTGAGCGTGCCCAGGTTCCTCGATCCGTCCTGAAGTTGAATCACGGCGGCAAGGGCGCCGCCGCACGCGCCCGTGGCGGTAAAAGTAAACGCGCGGGACACCGCCACGCCATTGGTGAGCAGCGGGCCGTAGGTTTGGGAGTCACTCGGCCCGACCACACCGTTGGTGGCCAGAAGTGTTGCAACCAGGTTCGTGGTGTTGCCCAGCCCCGTGTTCTTGAGGGCGAATGCGACAGTGACCGTCTCGTTGGGATCAATAGCCCCATTCCCGGGCAGGCACCCTTCTGCAGTCACCAAGGCGCTGTCCACGACGATCCTGGGCTCAATCAGCGTGGCAATGGCATTGCCCAGGTTGATGCGCGGCCTAGTGACGGCAACCTTGGTATCGGTGATGAGGTTCCCCGAACTGGCCAACCGCGAGAACACTTGCGCGGGAGTAAGGTAGGCGCCCGTCAACGCCTTGGCGGACTGCTGTAAGCACGCCACCGCTCCAGCCGCGTAGGGGCACGACGCCGAGGTTCCCCCGAAGCTGTCGTAGTAATCGCCCGTGCTGTAACCGCTCGTTCCCGAAATATCGGTGGTGTAGCAATTATTGCCGGGGGCAAAGAGGCCCAGGAACGGGGCCACATTGGCGTAGGAGGCCACCCGGTCGGCCTGGCTGTTGTCCGTCGCGTAATAGCCCGTCGGGCACCCGCTGTTGGCGGTCTTCGAAACGCAGGAGGCGACGTCAACGCAAGGGAGAATGGTCCCAAAGCTGGCGTCATAGACAGCGCCCACGGAAATGACGCTGGAAATACAGGCCGGCCAGGCGATCGAGTCGCAGTAGCCGTCGTTCCCGGACGAGGCGAGGACCGTGATGCCGGCAGCAACGGCGTTGTTCGCCGCAGTCGTCATCGCAGTAACGTAGCTGTCGCAGGTGCTGTAATTCCGGCCGCCGCCGAAGCTGGTGCTGATGACCATGATCGGATTGGTGGGATTATCATTCCGGTGGGTGACGCACCAATCCCAGGCCGCCACCATGGCATCATTCAGGGCCGAACCGGTTGTGCCGTAGGAGATTTTGCAGGCATACAGCTTCGCCCCCGGGGCGACGCCCCCGATATAATCCCCCACGGTGCCGAGGTCGCCCGCGGCAATGCCTGCGCAGCAGGTTCCGTGGGCCTGCGTGTTGGGAAGCGGGTCTGCGTCGTTGTCGCCAAAGTCGTATCCGCCGATCACCTTGCTGTTGGGAAACCCGCCGCCGCCCAACCGGGGATGGTTGTAGTCAATGCCGGTATCGCAGATGGCGATGGCGATGCCGGCCCCATTGTAGGTCGGCCGCGTCGCGAGCGCATTCATCAGCGGAATCCCCTGCGCCAGGTGCGCCCGCAATTCATGCACCGGCTCGATGGATTCCACCCGCGGATTGGCGAGCAGCTTCTGGAGCGCGGACAAGGTCACATCACTGGAGAACCCGGCCTGGTTGTCGAAGCGGAACCGGTCTTTGTGCTCGTCCGCGGCCAGCGTATTCAGAACATCGTCGGCTACGCCCCGGTTCGCCGCGTGCAGCGCCTCCAAGGCCCCGGCTTTGTGCCAGTCCGCCGGCAGCATGGCTTGCGCCGGCGAGACAAGGTTGACGATTACCGCCACCCGGTCCTGCCCGTTGGTAAAGCCGGCGAGCACTTGTTCTGGGAAGAGCAGAATTGCCCCCCCAACCACTGCCGTAGTCACGGCTGATGGCGGGACATTGCTGGACGAGGAACCACCCTTCTGCCCCGGCAGCCCGTTATCCACGACCTTTATCGGATCGGCGGCACCGGCCCGCAAGGCCACCGCAGCGCAAAGCACCGGCAGCAGAAGGAAGTTCCTCAGCAGAGAACGGTGTGCATTCCGCATAAAGGTAACTAGTCTTCATCATCTCATAACCTGAAGGTCAGGTTTTGTCGAGCAACTTC
>JAPLUA010000489.1:0-12262 GCA_026397855.1 Verrucomicrobiota bacterium
GACGAGGCCCCGGGCGTTGAGGTCGTCCACCGACGGCACGTCATTGAAGTTGAGCGAGGGATTGTAAGCGCGCTGGTTGAGAATGCTCCCGAAGGCCACCATCGGGTTGTCGCTGCCGGTGTAGCTGGACTGGAACTGCAAGCGGGGCCAGAAAACGGCGTTGGCCTGGTCGAGGCCGGCCTGCGCGGCGACAATGCGCTGTTGGGCCAACCGCGCGTCCGGGTTGGCCTCCAGCGCCTGCCCGAGGGCGCGCTCCAAGGTCCACGGCTCAGCCGCGAGGGCCGTCAGGGACCACGAAAGCGCCAGCCCGCAAATAGCGAGCGACTTCATCACTTGTCACCGCAGGCGCCGCCCGACTTCCCCGAATGGCAGCAGCAGCATCCAACACCGGCCTTCTTGAGAATGATCTCGAGCGGGCAGAAGTTGGTGAACGAGGATTGCAGCAGGTTAAACCCGACGAAGGCGGTAAACCACAGCCAGTTCGGGCTGTGGTAGTGCGCCAACACGAGGCTGATGAGGATAAAGGTGCCGGCAAACCGGCGGATGATCATTTCCATTTTCATAAAGGGATAACTCGGGAGGTTCCGGCTCAGTGCAGGCTGCTCGCCACGAGCGCTCCCACCACACCGCCGTAGAGGGTGCTGATGAACGGGTTGCTGGTCAATGGGCAAGTGCCGCTGGAGCAGCCGACAAACTTGTAGTAGGCGAAACCCAGTCCGCCCCCGACAACCAGCCCGATGATTATGCGCAGCATCATACGATTCACTTCTTCAGTTACGACAGATACTGAGCCGCGAACCCGAAAAAGGTTACAGGTTTTCGAGCCTGTGGCCCCTGGGCCGGGGAAAGTCTTGCCAGGCAGCACGGCCATCAGTGGCTTCGGGCACCAGAAACCGCGGGGCCCCGAAGGGAATAATGATCCCTCCGGGCGCAAATCCGATCTTCCGGCGGGGGGTGGAAGATCCTCAGAGCATCTCGTCCGCGCGCTTGTCGCGGGATACGGCTGGATTCCTCGCATTCGCGGCTTTGGCTTCTTCGGCGGCGCGCTCCAGGTTTAACGCGAGAAGCTTTTCGAGGATCTGCTCATCGGTGAGATCGGCGGACCATCCGTAAGCGGCGGCAACTGCGGCGTCGAGTTTCTTATGGGCCAGGTCCAGCCAGGTAGGACGCTCATTGTAGAGGTTGGTCAGCGTGCGCTTTTTGAGCTTGGCGGCACAATCAGCGTCGCGCGGTTCCCGGCGCAGATACCGCACGGTGCCGATGCCGTTCTTGTCCGGGTTGACCAGGTAGCGCGCCCAAGGGCCGTCGGCTGAGCCGGGGAATTCGAGGATGCGTTCGACCGTCCATTCCGGGGGATTGAGCCAGCGTTCGCGCAGTTCGTTCACCTCTTCGGCGGCAGCGGCGATGGTGGCGCGATCCTCCGGTGCAGAAGGAGAGAAACAAGCCTGCTCAGGTCGGCTTTGGATGTGGTAAAGCGCCGGCTCCTCCTTTCCCATGTAGTAGTTCTTGGCCGCCAGCATCTCGGCGTACGTTCGGTCCGGCTCTGGTCGCTGCGGCATCGGTGGCTCCTCTGCCGCGGCCTTCGGTGGCTGCAAATCATCAGGGAACGGGAACGGGAAGGTCTCAAAGCAGGTGGTCGGGGTGTAACGGAATCCAGATTCCTTGTCCCGCAACTGCGTGCCTTGGCCCAGCGCCCAGACCTCGTGAAACCGAGACTGGAGCACGCCGAAGAAGTAGTCGTCCGCACGGGCAAAGACAATTAATTGGTGATCCGGCAACACCGGGTTCCGCAGCCATAGAAACAGCCGGTGTTTGGACGTGGTGGTGGTAACCAGAAATCGCTCCAGAGATCCCACGCTTCTCCTCATCTCCGGGCGCATCCGCTGGGGCCGCCACCAGTTCTCGCGCAACCACTTGTCCCGGTTCGAGTCACGGTAAGGCTTGACCCGGGCGGCCACAATGGCGTGAGGCTTCTTGTACGCTTCGGCTTGCGCCAGGCTCAGGCTGGCATTGTCAATGATCCACCGGTGGCTGGCGCGTTGGAGCAGGTCTTCGCTGTTCTTCACGGGCCTGACCACGTCACTGTTGGGTTTGTGTCTGGCGTTGCCGGTCGCCGCCAGCAGGTTGATAGCTTCCACCTCCTCAATATCGAAATCCCCGCCCTTGCAGCTTCCCAGAAAGGAGAGGCTCTGGCTGCCAGCCAGCGTGTGGGCTTTCGTCAGGTCCGCCGCCGTGGAGAGATTAGCATTAATGTCGGCCACGCGTTTGCCGTCCAAGACCCGTTCGACCTCCCCGCCGTTGTCAAACCCAACCATGCTAACATGAACGTTGGCACCCTCCAAAATCCAGTTGTGATCACTCACCGCGAAGAAGATATTTCCGCTGTTCTTGATCCGCTTCAGCACCTCGCGGTTCGCTCCGCCGCGAATGCCCTGCGTGGCCAGCAGACCCGCCCGCTGGCAGCGGCCTTCGGCAATCTGTTCGCGGGCCTTCTCAAACCAATAACAGCACAGGTCCGACTGGCCCGGAATCCGCTCACCGAACTGCCGCCGCAACTCGGTGACGTATTCATCCCCCAACTCCCGGCGCATCAGCTTGTCCCCCAGAAAGGGGGGATTGCCGACAATCACCCCACAATCGGGCCAACGCTGTTCATGAAAGGCCCTCAACCGAAAGGGCGACTCGAAAGCGTGCTCCTGTTCCTGGGCTTCCTTCAAGTCCTTCGTCGGCTTGCGGTAGCTGATTCGCAGGAGCGCGTCCTCATTCAGGAACCCATCCAGGTTCTGCAAGACGGGCGTGCGGTCGTTGTCAAAACCGTTGTCCCGCCGCCATTGCAGGTAGCCGATCTGCACCGTCACCTGGGCAAGTTCGTAGGCGTAGGGGTTGATCTCGATGGCACGCAGTTGGTGGACGCCGACTTCCGGCGTGAACGGGAAACCGAGCGGGGTGGCAAAGGTGATCACTTCCTTTTCGAGGTCCAGCAGCATCTGGAGCGAGACGTAGAGGAAGTTGCCGCTGCCGCAGGCGGGGTCCATCACCACCACCTGACGCAGCTTCTTGAGAAAGGCCTCGATGCGGGCGCGGTCCTCCGGCGTGCCTTTGCCCCGTTTGAAGGCGTGCAGCAGGGAGGCTTTGATCGCGGCCCATTCACGGCGGAGCGGCACCATGAGCACGGGTTCAACGAGGGTGACAATGTCCGGTCGGCCGGTATATTGAGCGCCCAGCGCGGCCAACTGGTCGGGGTCCAAACCGCGGGCAAAGAGGGTGCCCATGATGCTGGGCTCGACGAATTGCCAGTCCGCCTCGGAAGCTTCCGCGAGGGTGCGGCGCTCCTCATCGTTCAACTCGAAGACGGTGGAATCGTCGAAGAGATGGCCGTTGAAATGGCGAATCCTGTGAGCGCCGAACATGCCGCCTTTGGCCATCGTGTGAAAGAGTGATTCGAGCGCCTGTGAAAACTGGTGCGGATCGTCAAGGGCGGTCCTGGCCAGCTCGGAAAAGAGGTTCTTGGGCAGCAGGCCGGTGTCCTCGGCGAAGAAACAGAAGACAAGGCGATTGAGGAACCGGGCAATGCGGAGGTTCTTCCGTTGGGCGACGTTGACCTCGGCGCGAGTCTGGGCGTCCGCCAGTTCGGCGCTTTCGCGCTGTTGCAGGGAGCGGGCGACCTGGCCGAACTTTTCCGCGAGCGCCGTCGTGACCTGGGCGGTGGTGCGCTGGGGTTTGAGGAACTCGGGATTCTCGAACACGGCGCGCAGAATGCGCAGGTTCTCCGGGCGGTCAATCTGGTCGTTGGTGAACTCGAAGGTCTCCTGAACGGTGCCGTTGAAGTTGGTGCGGATGATGTAGCGGTCGAAATCGCAGACGACCAGCAGGGGTGGATTGAGCAGGGCCTCGCGATAGCGGAGGAGCTGCTTATAGGCGTCGTCCAGATTCTTCTTCTTGCCCTTGTACTCCCACCCGAAGCAGCCCGTCTTCCACACGTCGGCAAAGCCACGCTCGGCGGGGTCGCCGACGTCCGGTTGTTCGCGGTCGAAAAGCTCGGCATCTTTGATGACGCGCTTCTGGTAGCAAAAGAAATCGCTGCCGCTGGGGTCAGCTTCGGCTGGGGTTGGCTGGCCCAGCAACCGGCACAGGTCGTCAAAATGCCCCTGGTACGCCGAGGTTTCCTTGCCTTGGTAGCGCGACCATTTCTTCTTGAACTCCGCCCATGTCATGTCGGACCGAATGAATAGGGCAGCAGCTTGGTTTGATCAAGGACGGAAAGCGCTGTCCGCGCTTGCTCCAGCCGACTGGCTTGGCCGATGAGTCACAGGAGGGGTACGAAGATATTCCGCTCTCGACGCGAATGCCCGCCGTCACCTAATCCCCTCAAAGTAACCTTTAAGCAGGCGACCTGCTGCTGCATCCATATTATCGCTTCGCCTGGGATCAGTAGATCCAGGGCACGAACCGCCGCACCCGCCGCTCGTAGGCGGCGTACTCGGGGAATTGTTGCCGGAGCCAGCGCTCTTCCCGGCGGGCTTTGGCGTCAAAGAGCGGGGTCAGGGCCAGTGCGACCAGCAGCGCCGGCCAGCTTTGCCAGGCGAGCGCCCAGCCAACCGAGCCACAGAACACTGCGGTGTAGAGCGGATGGCGGATGAAACTATAGATGCCGCCTTGGACCAGCCGGGCGTCGGCGGGCGGCTTTGGGAAGGGGGTGAGATTCCGGCCCAGGGCGAGAACCCCCGCCAACCCGCAGCCGGCTGCGACCAGAAGGAACACCGCGCCGCAGAGAGTGAGTCCGAGGCTCTGCCACTGATTACGCCAGAGCGGCCCTCCAACCGTCAGGGCGCACAGAAGCGCGCCTTGCCCCAGCACCCAAAGGCCGCCGCGCTCGATGAAGTCGCCGCTCATATCCGCGTCGTGGTTCGCAATTCTCAAGTCAGACGCGGATCCGGGCCCCGCACCGGCATCTGGCCTGGAAGCCGCAAGCGGCCCGCAGCCTCAGGCCGGGGCCATGCCAAAGGTGAACATTTTGTAATATACGGCCATGCCCCGTGTTCATTATTCCAGGGTCTATTGTTTGCAAGCGCCGCCATAGCGGACGCTGATTTAGACAGTAAACAAAAGAACCAAATACAGAAAGTATGCAAATGAAAACAAGAACTGCCACTGCCTGCCTGATCGCCGCTCTCCTGTTGAGTTCGGCCGCAACCGCCTTGCTCGCCCAAACCGCGCCCAAATCGGGTTCCCAGGGACGCGGCTATGGCGGGCCGCCCCAGACGGCCGAAGAACGCGCCCTGCGCCAGCAAGCCTGCCCAAACCAAGGTGCCGGAGAAGCCTGCCCCCAAGGCGGACAACGCGGCCAGGGGAAGTGCTGGCGGGGGCAGGGCCAGGGTGGAATGGGGGGATACGGCTATCGCCATGGTCTGCGTGATGGGACGGGGCCGCGCAACGCCGACGGCACCTGCCCGGCGACCGGCCCGGCCACAAGTTCCAGCAAATAGGCGAGCCGTCACGCGAGGCTTGGCAACGAAAGCATGAAACAGGTGCAACCCGGCCGGCTCTCCTTTAGCAGGAGCTGGCCGTGGTGAGCATGGACGATCTCTCGCGCAAGGCTCAGCCCCAGGCCGAGACCGTCCGTGGCCGGGGACCGGTTCACGCGATAAAACCGGTCAAACACCCTCGGCTGGTCGGCGGGGGGAATGCCGAGGCCGGAGTTGCAGAGGGTCAACAATAACTGGCTGCCATCCGCGGCGAGCGTCACCGACACGGAGCCCCCGGCCTCGCTGTATTTCACGGCGTTCCCGAGCAGGTTGAGGATCGCCATCTGTAGCAGTGCGCGATCCGCCTCAACCCGAAGTCCCGGCGGGAGATTCACATCGAAACGGAGGCTGGCATCGGCCGCCAGGATGCGCGCGTCCTCGATGGCCGCTTCCAGTAGCGCGCTCAGGTCAACGGCCCCGGCGGCCAGCTTAAGCTGCCCGCCGTCAGCCTGCGCCAGCAGGAGCAGGCCGCGGGTGATGGTCTTGAGTCGCTGGGTCTCCTCCAGGAGATTGCTGAACACCTGCTGCGGCGGGGAGCCGGGCTCGACCGTCTGCAAGGCGTTCTCCAGCTCGCCCTGCATGATGGCCAGTGGGGTTTTCAGCTCGTGCGAGGCATCGGCGCTGAACCGGTTGGCCTGCTTGAAGCTGGCCTCAAGGCGGTCCATCATGCCGTTGAGGATCTGGATCAGCCGGCTGATCTCCGGATCTTCATCCGAGGCCGGGATGCGCTGCTCAAGGCCCCTGGCAGTAACATGCTCGGCCGTTTGCGCAATGATCTTGAGCGGACGCAACGCCCGTCCAGCCACCCACCAACCGCCTCCGCCCACGAGCAGCAGCGCCGCGGGCAGCGTCACCAGGAAGATGTTGCGCATCCGCCCCAGCTCCGATGCCACCGTGTCGTAATTAAGGCCGACCACGAGCCGGAGGTCGTTGTTTCCCATGATACCCAGGCGCCAGGACTCCCCCGGAGTCCGGACCGTCAGAAACCTGGGGACTTTGTTGAACACCACTTGGGCGCCGCCGCGGCCAGGACCATACCCCCAGCCCCCGCCGCCACGCCCTTTGCCACCGCCATGCCACGACGGGCCAGACTGATCCGACGCCTCGGCGCCGACGGCGGCCCTGTCATCCTCCAGCGCACAGTCAACGCTCGCAGCGGCGATGGTCTTGGGCCATCCCGGTGAGACATACAACGTCTCCCCCTTCGCGTCCTTGACCAGGAAGATGATCGTGCCCTCGTGTTCCTCCCCGAAGACGAACTGGAGCGAGGCGCTGAACCGCTCGAAGTTCGCCCGGTTCGCGAGCCAGCCGGGGTGGCGGCTGCCCAGGGCGCGCAGCTCCGTATCCACTGACTGAAGCTTCTGGCGGTAGAGGAAATACCCTGAGGCCAAGCCAAAACCCACCAGCACCAGCCCGCTGATCCCGGCCGAGAGCAGGGCGATCTTGAGACGGAAGGACAATGGCCTCATGACGAAGGTTTGATCCGATAGCCCACGCCCCGGATGGTTTCGATCAGCTTCACCGCCGCGCCGGCATCCACCTTCTTGCGCAGGCGCTGGATGTAAACCTCGACGAGGTTGGTGCCGGGATCAAAATGGTAGTCCCAGACCTGCTCACAGATCTGGACCCGCGTCAGCACCCGGCCCGGCGAGCGCATGAGGTGCTCCAGCAGGTTGAACTCGCGCGGGGCCAGCTCGATAGGCACTCCGCCTCTCGTGACCTCGCGGGTGATGAGATTCATGGCCAGATCCCCCACCTCGAGGATGCTCTGCTGGGCTCCCGTGGCACGGCGGGTTACGGCATGGAGCCGGGCGATGAGTTCCTCCACGAAAAACGGCTTGGTGAGGTAATCGTCCGCCCCCAGGTTCAGCCCTTCCAGGCGCTCGTTGAGTTCCGCGCGCGCCGTGAGGAGAATGACCGGCAGCGGGATCTTTCGCTCCCGGATGTTGCGGAGGATGCTCAGCCCGTCGCGACCGGGCAGCATGATGTCCAGGATCAGGGCATCGTAGGGGCGCGACGTGGCGAGGGCATAACCGTCGTCGCCCTGCAGGCAGACATCCACGACAAACCCTTGCGCCTCCAGCCCCTTGCGGATGAGAGAGGCGATCTTCTTTTCGTCCTCGATGACCAGGATCTTCACGATGGTTGCCGCACGGGACGCTCCGTACGGACGCCGGCTATTTCTCTTTAAGAGCCTTTTCCGCGCTGCCGTAGGAGCCGAGGTTAAGGACGTGTGTATAGCCCATCTTCTTTAGCGTGAGGGCTCCCATGCCGCTACGCCCGCCGCTGAGGCAGTGGAGCAGGATCGGCTTGTCCTTGTCGGGGGCGCGCTTCCCGATCTCATCGCCGAGCCGGCCGAGGGGGATGTTGATGGTGCCCGGCAGGTGTTTCTCGCGATACTCATCCTCGCTGCGCACATCAATCACGAGCGCGCCTTTGTTCAGCCATTCGCGGGCGGTGGCCGGGCTGGCCTGCGTCAGGCGTTGGAAGAGGAAGAAGGCCACGATAACTCCTGCAATGACGATCCAGGTAACAGTATTGGTATTCATATAGGCGGGCTCGGGTTTGGGAGCAGTTACTGTGGTTTCTGCTCGTTCAGGCCGAGTTCCTCTTCCAGAAGCTGAGCCGACTCCGACACGCAGACTTCACACGAATGCCGGTTGGCCTCCCGCATCTCCCGGCACAAAACTGAGCCTGTGATTTCAGCAAACCTGGCTTTCAGGCTCTCCGCCTTCTCGGGGGCCACTGTGCAGGCTACATGGAGAGCACCACAAAGTCCGCCCGGCGCGCGGCCGCCGCCAAGGGCTTTCATGTCGGAGATGGAAAGTGCCGCATCACCGGAGACTTTCTGATAGGCATAAAGCACCGACTGGGCGCAGTTCAGAGGCTCGGGGGGGCGACGGAAACGTTCGAGAGCATGGTTCTTCATATTTAGAGAGTGTTGCCGGCCAGGTCGCGCCCCTTTTGGCCCACGGCAAGAAATATGCCATAGGAGCGCACTTCACCGATCGAGCTCGGTTTGCTCATGGTATAAGCGTCGCTGACAGAAACCCTCCCTAGCCGGGCTTGGCCAACCCACTCGGCAATCTGTGCGCGTTCAAAGCCGTGGTGAAAAACGTCGTCAGCCTGGCCATGGAAGCTGCCGTCTTCACTGTCGAGGTCGGCGACCGCTAGCCAGCCGCCGGGGTTGAGAATGTCGGCTAATCGGCTTAAAACCAGCGGCACATTGCGGAGGTGGTGCAGGGTCATCGAGCTGACGACCAGGTCAAAGCCGGGCTCGGGAAAGGGTTTGGCCTCCAGATCCCAGTGTCGGGTTTGGACGTTGCTGATTGCGGCCGCGGCGAGTTTCTGGGTGAGCTTCTCCAGCATGCCGGTGGAGGAGTCCAAGGCTACCACGGATGCGACGCGAGGCAGAAGGTTAAGGGTGAGCAAGCCGGTTCCGGCACCGTAGTCAAGCACACGCCAGCCTGGCTGTAATGGAACGGCGCGACCGATGGCCTCGCCAACCGCGCGGGCCAATTCTACGCGGCCGGGGTTGCTGTCCCACTGCCCGGCTGCTTCATCAAAACGCGATGCTGTTATCACGATGGGGAGGGTGCACCTCTGAGATGGGTTTCTTTCCACCGCTCCCTCAACGCAGTATGAAGCCGCTGTCGGCATTCGACCGGTAACTGATAGGGCTTGCCTTCCTTATAGAGCGTGATGGTCTGGCGAATATTGTCCACCACCACCTGGCAGGGATTGCATCCGGCCATGTGCTTCTGGAACTCCTCGCAGATGGCCGGATCCACCGTGCCATCCACGTATTCGTTCAAGGCTGCAAGCAATTCCGCGCACTTCATATCACTCTGTTCTGGTTGTATTGAGCCGGCATTCGTCAAAAGGTTACAAACCAACGGCCGAACCGCCTTGTTCCGGTTTTAGTGGTCATGCAGGTTTCGCGTTATCCGCCGCCCGGGGTCCCCCAGCGTCAGCGTCAGTTCCTCCCGAAGCTGCAAGCGGGCGCGAAGCAGGCGCACCTTCGTGTTGGCTTCGCTGAGCCCCAGGGCCTCGGCGGTTTCCTTGACGGATAGCCCCTCGACATCCCGCAGCAGGAACACCATCCGGTGTTTCTCGTCGAGTTTGGCCAGCGCCTCGTCCAGCAGACGCCGGATTTCATTGGTGTGGACCAGTAGCTCGGGCGACTGCCGCCAATCAGCGATATACTCGGGATGGGGGATGGCGTCGTAGCCGTCGGCCGGTTCCGTCGCTTCCTCCAGGGAAACCGTGTCCAGACCCTTGCGTTTGCGGATAACCTTGAGCGCGGCGTGCGTCGCGATGCGCAGGATCCAGGTGGCAAACGAGGCGTCCCCCCGAAAGCCGCCCAGGTTCTCCAGCGCGCTGAGAAAGGCCTGTTGGGTGACATCCTCCGCGTCCTGCTCCTGGCGCAGCATCCGCATGGCAAGGGAATAAACCCGCAGCTCGTAGCGATTAGTCAGCGCTTCAAAGGCCTCCAACTCGCCCCCTTGGGCGCGCCGGACCAATTCCGCGTCGGCCGGTTCAGGGGTAATTGTCTTCGTCATGTCTGATGCACGTTAGCAGAACGGTGACAGCGGTAGCAGACCAGCCGAGGTGAGGTCAATCCGGTTTCTTCGCCTTCCCTTGGGGCGATTACGGCGCTATCGGCAGGGCGAGGCACCCGATCGTCTCTTTATGGGACCGCCGCCACGCGTTTCACGGCGACCTGTGATCCCTGAAACAAAGCGTGGGGAGGATTGCTTCCCGTGGGAAAGTCTCAGCGCTTGAGAATGAAAAACCGGCTCGGATCCCCGCCGCCAAAGGTGGCTCGCTTCACGCCGGCATTTTCGCTTTCGGTGGCACTCCACGGCTGCCAGCCTCCGGATGTGAGATTGGTGGTGGAATTGATTTGGAAGCCGGCGGGTTCGCTCGGCCAGACGAGTTCCAGCACGCTGCCGGGCTTGGACACGAGTTGCATCCGGGGCGGCGCGAGCGTGGCGTAACGCAGCGAGCCGCGCACAATGCCGCCGGGCAGGGTGTGCTGTTCGTAATAGCTAAGGTGCGGCGCGCCCCAGGAATCCAGCGCCAGCGACGTGCTGAAGAGGCCAACGTGATTCCCCGGATCAACCAGGTGTGCCAGCCAGGTCGTGCCGTCGAAATGCGCGTAGCGGATCGTGTTCATCGTGGTGTCCCAGTAACTCACGCGCGGGCGTTGCTGCGGATCGAGCACGAGACAGCTGTTCGCGCCGACGTCGTAATGCGCCGGCCCGCCGGCGTCGGCGGTGGTCACGAGCCAGTTCGTGCCGGTGAAACGCGCGTGCTGCAGGACGGTGTTCGTACCGGGTTCGGCGCGTTGATAGACGACGTGCGGGCGGTTGGCCGAATCAATGGCGAGCGACGGGTAAGCGGAATATGACGCGCCCATGACCACAGTGTTTGTCCACCGCGCGTCGCTGAAGTCAGGTGAGCCGTTGAGCTTGTTGATGCGAAGTTGTCCCGTGCCCGGATCGGAGAAGGCGATGATCGGAATGCCGTTGGTGTCCAGCGCGAGTGCGGAACTCGTGCCTTTGTAGCCGTCGTTCCACACACTAGCGGAAACTTGAAAATGATTTTGATCCCAGCCCGAGCCGTTCCAATGGACATAATACAAACCGTATTGCGTGCCGCCGCCGGCATCGAAGAAGGCTATGTGCGCATGGTCATCGGCGTCGAGGACGAGCGAGATACCGATGGGCTGCGTGCTGGCGTCCACTTTGTTGTAGGTCCACGCCGTGCCGTTGAACGCGGCCCAGCGCAGGCCCTCGGAGGAATAGTAAGCGACGTTGGGCCGACCCAGATGGTCGAGCTTCAAACTGATCGGGCCGCCGGCGAAGAGCGCCTGATTCGGGAGCGCGGGATCGCCATCCACAGTTTCGAGGATCCATTGCCCGCCGGTTTTGTGCGCGAGCTTGACCAGGCCATAAGCCGTGGCGTCCTCGTAAGCGATGTAAGGTTCGTTGTTGAACAGGGCAATGCTGCTCCACATGCCATAGTGATAGCTGGGAACGTTAGGCACGATTTCGGCTTGCCAGATGTTTTCGGGATCGCCCACCGGCGGGAACGTGCGCTTGATGGTAAGCGTGGTGCTGAGGCTGTTTGTCCCGTTCAACGTCGCGGTGATGGTGGCGTTCGTGTTATTGGTGGCGAGGCTGGTGAACACGTTGAATTTGCCTTCGACCTGACCCGTGCCGACGTGAATCAGCGAGGTGACGAACGCCACCTGGGTGTCGGCAACGAGCGCCACGTCCACGCCACCGGGAGGCGCGGGCGCATTCAGGCGCGCCGTGCCGACAGCGTTTTCGCCACCTTTCACGGTCGCGGGCGCGAGTGCGAGCGAGAGGAGCGAAACACTCAACGGCTGCGGCGGCATCCACGCGTAGTCGGTCTGGAACTGGGTCACCACACCCGGACCCCAGACGTTTTGATTGCCGTTGGGATACTGATGCGCTCCCCAAATACAAGAGGTTTGGTCGCTGATCGCCATGTCCACCTGCCCCTGCCAGATGTTATGAGCGTCGTCCGTGCTGATGAAATCCACGAGCAGGTTGCCATCGCCGGGCCGGTAGTTGAACGGCACCTGGAAGGGAATCTCCTGCTGGAAACCGTGGGTCACATCGTAGTTCGTCAGGCTGTAGGTAAAGGTGATGGATCCCGAATAAACGAGCGTGCGATCGGCGCCCGAATTGGCCGAGAAGAGAGGA
>JAPLUA010000489.1:12305-15986 GCA_026397855.1 Verrucomicrobiota bacterium
GAGCGCGCGGTTGGGCCGCCAGGCCAGGCCGGAAATCGTGTGTGTCTCCATCGCCGGCCAAAACTGTGACCGGTGATGCACCTGCTGCAATCGCCCGCCCGCGCCGCCAGAGACCCAACCATCGGAGCCATCCCAGTAGTAGGCATTCGGCGCGATGAGCGGGGAGGCGTGCCCCAACGGGATAGCGAACAGGAGCAGCATCATGTGGCACGCCATGCAGCGGCGTAGCCAGGCAGTAGAACAGGTGGGATTCATGCGTGGTGGAGTTGCTCGTCTTGATTTGAGATTCCTCTCAACTCAAGGGTGAAAGGGATCAAAGACCACGCGCCAGAACTCCGCAGTAGCGGCGGGCGCGGCGGGAATATCGAGAGATGTGGCCTCGACCAGGGCGGTGAAGCGACTGCGGGGCGTCCAGGTGGCCAAATCGGTGGCGCTTTCCAAGACGTAGGCGAATCCGGGGATGCTGTTCCATGAGAGGTGTGCGTGCGTGCGCTGGGGGTCGCTCCACCCCCATGCGATGACCGGCAGCGGCCCCGGGCTCAGGAGGAAGACCCGGGGTTGGCCATTCCGAGTGCCGACGCCGGCGATCTGACCGCGGTTGTTCACAGCGCTGGCTTTTTGCAAAACCCAACCGGAGCCAGGAGCGAGACGCGTGTTAAGGTCAATGGCGGTCGCGCCTTTCCACAGCACGGCTTTGCCCAGCGAAGAACCAACCACCTCGCCGGCGTTGTTGATGTCCTCGGCCGTGCTATTGGTGCTGGCACCAAGATGCGGCAGATAGGTCAGCGAACCCGTAGTCGCCTTCCATGCGCGCGTCTGCGCGAACCCGCTCGTGACGATCTCCGATCCGCAGACGGTGCCGCTCTCGTTGATCGCGGCCGTGATGCTCTGGCCAACCAGAAGGAAGCGCCATTCGGCGCCGTCGAAGTAGAGTGATCCACGCTCTCCGCTGCCGGTCTCGCGCGGGCCGTCACCAACCAGGTCGCCGTTGTTGCGGCGCGCGGCCCCGGTGGCGGGTTCGGCACCTTGGATCATCGCCGGGCCGCCGAAGCCGGGCCACGTGATGAGATGCGTGGTGCCGCCGGCGTTTGTCGAGGAGCCGATGATGGCGCCGGAGTCGTCAACGTCCGCGGCGCTTGCACAGAAGTCGCCCGCCGGCGTGTTCAATGCCGCTGCGGTCGTGGTCTGCCAGATAACAGCACTGGCACCCGACTCCCCGACGACCTTTCCGCCGGCGTTCATTCCGCGGGCGCGGCTGGACTGACCGCCGGACAGGGAGGCAAGAATCTGATTCGTGCCGGCATTCCAGCGCAGCGCCTGTGAGGCCGTGCCGGCGAAGGCATTGCCCGCCGCCTGGCCAAGATCGTTCAATGCCACGACGTCGCCGCCCGTAACGGGTCCGGGAACAATGGCCGCAGGCAGGGGCAACTCGATCACGTGGTATAGCGGGACATTGGACGGCGCGGCGAATGGCGGCGCGGGTTGCACACGCACATTGTCAAAGAAGGCAGTGCCGGTGTCCGACTGTGCGGCCAGACCATCGGCTTGAAAGAGCAACGTATGCGCGCCGGCAGACGCATGAAAATCGAGGGTGACCAGCGTGAATGGCTGGCCGATGTGCGTCCACGCGGACCAAAGCACGGCGCCGTCCAGCCTCGCAAGATAGTGCAAATGGCCGTGGAGCCCTGCGGCCCCCTGCGGAGCGCCGGCCACAAAAAACCTCAGGCGGTAGAAGCCCTCTGCGGGAACAGTGATGCTCTGGGAAAACTGCGGAACGGTTCCGCTGGTCGTGCCGGTTAGAAAGGCCGCCTGTTTGCCATCAACCGGCGTCGGGCACTGATACGGACCCGGCGCGTCCAGAATCCCGGCCGCACCGAGAAAAGTCCACGCGGCGGAAGACGGGTTCAAAATAGCCGAATGGTCCGCGATGTTCGGTGCTTCAAAGCCCGCGTTTGCCGTGAGCGAGGGAGCTGTGTCGCCGCCGGTGGTCCCGAGAACAATGTTGTCCAATTGCACATTGGCAGCGTGCAGATCCAGACGGTCCCATGCGTCCACGGCCACGCCCTGATTGGCGAGGCCGAGGCCGAGGTTCTGGAGCATCGCGACGGCCTGCCAATTCGTATCACCAACAGTGAGGTCTTTGTAGAATACGCTGGCCGACCCGTTGCCCGCATAGGCGGTGAAGTTGAGGCGCATTTCGAAGCGATACCAGTGGCCTGGCACGTGCGGGAAGTTGTTTGCGCCACCGGCATAGGCAGCGCCGTTGCCGAGCCTGACCAGGAGTTGGTTGAATGTGCTGTTGTAGCTCAGGCCGACCGGCCCCTCCCCGGAAGCCCATGCGTGGTCCACGGCGCCGAGATCCACACCGCCGCCCGAGCCGAAATTCGTATTCACAACCCGGAAATCAAATCCCAGCACGGCGTCCGTTTCCGTCGCAACGAACGCGGGGGCGTTAAAGGCCGGATTTCGAACGCGCGCAGCGGCGCTGCCGGTGAGCACCTTCGACGGGTTGGCCCCGACGCCGGGAAGCACGGTCACGTCGCTGTAAGCAATCCAACCATCCTGGCCCGCGACCGGGCCGTTGGTCAGTTGCTCGAAGGTGTAGGTATTGAGTTGCGCGGATGCAATGAGGGTGGCACAGACACTGAATGCTAACGCTATCAGGCTGGCTCGCTTATTCACAGCAGGAAGGACGGGGATCCGAGTTCATATCTCGGGTTAATCGTGATGACGTTCGGCCTGCCCAACCGGGGCCATACCGGAGCGAATCTCCGGATGATGCACCTGTCCGCCGAGGTTCGCTGCCCAAGCCATCAGGCCGCTCACGGCGACCGCTCCCAGCAGAGTCGTCACGCCAAACCAACTGGGGACCGTGCGCTGGCGGCGGAAAGCCACCAAGCCAACCACTGCGAACGCACCCATCACCAACGCACCCGCCACAGCGACACCTGCGGCTTCTTCGTGGCGCTCGATGAGATTTCCCGCAACGCCGACCATGCCTTTTACCGCGCCCTCGGCCGGTTCGCCGGTCAGATAGGCAGGGATGGCGGAGAGAGCAGTGACCGTCAGCAAGGTCAAGGCGAGGCGCTTGATGTCATCGCTGCGCTGCCAGAGCCCCCAGACGAGCACGGCAAGGCCAAAGGCGGTGCCAAGGACGGGAACATGGTTCAGGATGAGATGGAGGTGTGCTGTGTTCATGAGCGCAGTCAAAAGGCTCAGCGGTGAACTATCCGGCAGAACGCGGTGCCGACGGGCGAACTGACGGCGAACTGTTTTCTGCCGCCGACAAGCTGAATATGCAACGCGGGAATCATCGTGGCAGTGATATTATGCACCACGAAAGCAGACTGCCATGGGGAAGTCAATCTGGAATCTTTGCCCATCGCCACAACGTGTGCATCGTAGATTTTCCCAAGACTGCCACCGCTGGGTAAATGGAGCGCGGACTTGTTCGCTCCCCAAGCGCAGTCAACCTCGAAGCGGACCAGCATGTCCGCCCTCCGAAAGACCGGTCCGAGTGGCCTCAAAGGGAGTTGCTGAAAAGTAATCCCCCCAGGCTCACGTTCCTGCTCCTGTTTCTCCGCGCTCTTCGCGCCTCTGCGGTCCCTTCGCCTTTGTCGCCGATATGCTTACGGCTAAGGATTCCTCCCGGTAGCGGCAGCCCACCCACTCCCTGGCCAC
>JAPLUA010000465.1 GCA_026397855.1 Verrucomicrobiota bacterium
TGCGCCGCCTCGGCAATGGCGCGGGCATTCTCGGTCTGGGCGTGCTGCTGCCAGCTCACGCTCACCGAACGCAGCAGGGCGATCAGCGAGGCGGGAGTGGCCAGAAGGATGCGCCGGTTCGCCGCCCAGATGATCAAGTCGTGGTCGCCTTCCAGCGCGGCGCTGAACAGCGACTCGGCGGGAAGGAACAGCACCACGTAATCGAGCGCGTTGGCGAACTGGGCCGGATAGTCCCGGTCGGCCAGGGCCTTGACCGTGGCTTTGAGTTTCCCCGCGTGCGCGGCCAGGGACTCCGCCCGCTTGACGGGGTCGGCCGCATCCATGGCGCTGAGAAAATCCAGGTCCGGCACTTTGGCGTCCACGATGATCACCCGGTCACCGGGGAGGCGAACCACCAGGTCGGGCTTGCCGTCGCCCGCCTGGGCCTGCTCGCTGAAGTCGCAATGGGCGCTCATGCCGGCGGCTTCGACCACGCGGCGCAAGGTTTCCTCACCCCAGCGGCCGCGGGCCTGGTTCGAGCTGAGCACACGGCGGAGCTGCAGGGTTTCGTTCGCAAGGGTCTGGCTGTGCTGGGTCAGGGCTTCGAGGTGTTTCCTGACTTCACCCAGGGCGTTGGATTGCGAGGATTCGCTTTGCTGGAGGCGTTGCTGGTAAACCTTGAGATGCTCCTCGAGCGGCTTTACCAGCGTCTGGATGGCCTCCTGCCGCTGGGCCAGGTCGCCCTTGGCGGATTCCTGGAACCTGCCGAGCGTCTCGTTGGCCAGGCGGAGGAACTCCGGCGCGGTCTGCTTCAGGGCATCGGCGCTGAGCGCCTTGAACGTGTCGCGCAGGTCGCCGAGGGCTTTGTCCTGGGCTAGTTTGGCCTCGCGCAGATTCTGTTCGTGGAGCTGGCGTTGCTCGGCGACCAACTCTTCGGCGGCGGCCTGCTTAGCCTCCGCCGTGGCGCGCGCGTTACCGGTTTCAGCCAGTTGGGAGCGAACCTGGCCCAGGTCGAACTCGCGCTGGGAGAGTTGCTGGCGCAGCTCGTTTTCGAGCCGGGTATCCACTGCGACCGGCTGGCGCAGGGCGCGGAGCAACCACCCGATGACGAATCCCAGCACCAACCCCAGCGCTACATAGAGAATCTGATTCATTCGCCCGGGGCGGGCTCAAAAGTGCGCGATGACTTCGATCTCAACATTCGCACCCTTCGGCAGCGCGGCGACCTGGACCGTGGACCGCGCCGGAAAGTCGCTGGTGAAGTAGCTCGCGTACACCTCGTTCATGCCTGCAAAGTCTGCTAGGTTGGTCAGGAAGACGGTGCTCTTGACGACATTGACGAAGCCCAGCTTCTGATCCTCCAGGATCGTCTTGACGTTCTCGAGGACGCGGGTGGTCTGCGCCTTGATGTCGCCGCTCACCAGGTTGCCGGTGGCGGGGTCGAGCGGGATCTGCCCGGCGCAAAAGAGCAAGTCACCTACACGCACGGCGTGATTGTAAGGGCCGACGGCGGGGGCGGATTTGGCAGGCTTGATGATTGTTTTAGCAGGCATAGTGTTGTGCGTTGAGTTTATTGGGTCAGAGATACTTCTGCAGGATGGGCTGGAGTTCACGCTTGGTCCTGGCCGGCCAAAGCTTCTTGTCGGTCATGATGGCATTCCGCAACGCATCGTGGCAGGGCCAGCCCGGTTCGGCGGGAATCTGAGGCAGCACCTGGCTGATGATCGCCTGGGCCATGGCGGCGTTGCGGTTAAGGTTGGCGATTACCATTTCCACGGTGACGTGCGCCTCGTCTTCCTTCCAGCAATCGTAGTCGGTGATCATGGCCATCGTGGCGTAGGCGATCTCGGCCTCGCGGGAGCATTTGGCCTCGCCCAGGTTGGTCATGCCGATGACGTCGTAGCCCATTTTGTGGGTGGTCAGGGATTCGGCGCGGGTGCTGGAGGCCGGGGCTTCCATGTTGTCGTAGGTGCCGCCATTGTGGACACGCGCTTTAAGGGCGCGGGCCGTCTTCAGCAGAAGACCCCGCAGCTCGTCGCAGATGGGATGGGCGAACGCGATGTGCCCGACGATGCCCCGGCCAA
>JAPLUA010000511.1 GCA_026397855.1 Verrucomicrobiota bacterium
AGCCAGGGCGGAGATCGCATACGTGTAAGTCGTGTTCCCGACGGCCGTCGTATCGTTGTAAGGCGAGACGGTCAAGCCGGATGCCAGCAGGCTATACGCAGCGGCACCCGCCTTCCGATAAACCTTGTAGCTGCTGGTACCGTCCGTAACCCAGGTCACCGCCACGGAAGTGCAGGGGCCGCTATCGCTGACCGACGTTAAGGCCGGGGCACTGGAGGCGCAGGCTTCGCCCAGGGCATATTCCTGCGTAGTGCCAACGCTAAGCCCCGCCGCGGAAAGCGCCGGCCAGGTGCCTGTCGTTGCAAGGACCGTGGAGGCCCCTCCCACGCACTGAATCAACGTGCTTGCTGTGGCGTACCCGGTGGCGTCCACCGTCAGGGTGGCCGTTTGCGGGCCGGCGACTGAGGCTGCCACGGTCCAATCGCGCAAGGAAGACACGGCGTAGCCGGCGGGGGTGGTGCAGCTAAAGCTGCTCGGCTCATGCGGGGTAATCGTTATCGTCGGGGTGCCGCTCGCGGTGGTGATGTTCAGCGTAACTTTGCGATAATTCGGGCTCACGCCGATGGGAAAGTCCTTGGACAAAGCCCCGCTGTAAGCTTGTGCCAGGGGGCCATTCACATAAGAAGTGGCTGATCCCCCGGAGATGCTTCCGGCGGAGCCGATCGTGAGCAGATTGGCGGCAGTGGTGGTCAATTTGCCGCTGGTCAACGCAAGGATCCCGCTGACTGTTGTCGCCTGGCTGAGCGTCACGCCCGCACCGCTGTTGTTGATAGTCAGATTCGCGATCGTGGCAGGCAATCCGGTGGTAACCTGACCGGAGGTGCCATTAAACGTAACGCTGGCGCCAGCAGTCCAGATGATCTGGGACGACTGGAACGTATTCCCAAAGGTCCCCGTGGCGGCCAGGATGCCGTTTGGATTGGCGGTGATCAGGCTCGAGCTGGCCCCAAAGGTGATCGTCATGGCGGTGTTGGCATTGTTGTCCAGGACCTGGGTGCCGGTGATGAAGGTGCCGCTTACCGTAAAGGGCTGGCTGCCGGTCCCCGACCGCCATTTCAGAGGGGTCGTCAGGCCAGAAATATCCAGGGATCCCCCCACAGGTATGTCCATTCGAAGCTTCACGCCGGAAATGTCACCCGAACCAACCCACGTGTGGGCAGCAGCGGTGAAGGTAAACCGTGCCGTGGGGGTGGACCCTCCCCCCGTTCCCAAAGTGATGGTCCCGCCGTTGGTAATGTTGCCGCTGATGGTCAGCGTGCGGCCGCTAACATTATCATTGTTCAATCCAAGCGTAGCACCCGTATTGATGGTCACGTTAGCCACAGTGGTGCTGGTGTTCAGCGTAACCTGGCTGCCCGAAACCGTGGCAATGACCACGTCATCGGTGATCGCTGGGACCGCGCCTCCACTCCAGGTTGTTGTGGCCGTCCAAAGGCCGCCACTAGCTGCGCTCGTAACTGTGCCAGCCATCGAGCTGAAGCTCAAGAGCGCCAGGATGGTGAAGCAGATCCAAGCGCACAAGGCTGCTTTGGATGCCATTGGGGTGGAACGATTGGGGTTTGTTTTCATAATACGGACCGGGTTTATGGGATTTCTGCCTTGATGAGGTTGACAACCGACGCCATGAGTTTGGGGCTCATCGCATCTGCACTGCTATTTGAAGCTCGCTTGATTTCAAAGACTTGCCTGAGCTTCCCAGAAGTCTCCGGGATTGTCTTGTCGGATGAAGTGCGGACACAGGCACCTGGGCTGCACATGCCACTGCCAGCCCGGCTGGCAATCCGCCGTCCGGTTACCGCCCTGCACCGAGGTGATTTTCTTATCATCGAACGAACGCGCGCACGCAGCCGAGACCAAGCCATTCTTCTATTTAGCAGGCTTGTTGATCGAGGTTCCATAGCGCAATTGCACTATGGTCATGTTCCATGTCCGGCGCGGTTATGATTGTCGCTGGTGTGAGGCCCCGGTGAGATACTGGCGGCGCGGCGGGGAGGGTGGGCTTATTTCCGGGCGTATTTCATCACAGCCTCAGTGTGGCTGTGGACATGGAGTTTTTCGTAGATGCGCTGGATGTAGGTGCGCACGGTGCCGATGCTGATGCTGAGGTCGGCGGCGATTTGCTTGTAGGTGTGACCTTTTGAGAGGGCCTGGAGGACGTCCAGTTCACGGGCCGAAAGGGTGTCGGTCTCGGCGCTCCGGGCCGCCTGCGCGTGAAAGGTCTGCACCACCTTGCGCGCAATGTTGCCGGACATCGGAGAGCCGCCCGTATGCACCTCGCGCACGGCCTCGATGATTCTTGCCGGCCGGATGCTCTTCACCAGGTAGCCAAATGCCCCTGCCGAAAGCGCCTTGAAGACCTGCTCGCTCTCCTCGAATACCGTCAGCATGATGATCCTCAGGGCAGGCATCGCCGCACGCAGCCGGGCGACGCATTCGATGCCGCTCATGCCGGGCAGGTTGATGTCCATCAGCACCACGTCGGGGCACACCCTGGGAATGTCCGCCAGCGCCACCTCCGCGTTCGGATAAGTGCTCGCGCAACGGAAGCCGGGCTGCCCCGTGAGATAGCG
>JAPLUA010000272.1 GCA_026397855.1 Verrucomicrobiota bacterium
CTGCCGGCAGAATCAAAAACCGGCTGTGGTTGGCGACCAAACTCAACCGGCGATCCCGCTGCGCCCGCGTCCAGCCAATCCGCTGATCACGGTGTTTGAGATGTTTAGCCGCCGCACTGAAGAGCAGCAGGGCCACCCAACACCCCTGCGCATCCATGGCCGCGTAATACATTTGCTCCCCCACAGGTTTGAGACCCCCCCAAGTAATGGTGCTTTTGGAGTAGCCGTTGGAAAAGGCGACGCTGCTTAGGCTCGGTTACCAGCACCACCTGAACATGCTCCAAAAGCCCCTGATTATGGACCGGAGGCGTGCGTGATGACGACGACGTTTTCTGCTTCATGCCCCCGACTCTAGAAGTCGGAAGGCAACTGTTCCGCCAAATCTGCGGTTGCCTTGCTATTCCGCCCCCCGGCTACCCTCATGCATACGCGCTGGGCGCGAATATGGCCGGGTGCGCCGAACTTGTCCACGGGCGGCTGCTCCTGTTAATCTGGAGGCATGATTCCAATCCGACACCTTATCGGGGCAGCCCTGTTCTGTCTCTGCACCGCGTGTTGCCTTGCCGCTCCGCACGCCAAGCCTGGCTGGCCAAGGGCAAGCGGTCTGAGCGATCGGGCTGGATCTACCTGCACGTTGAAGGCGAACCCCGCGAGCGCGGGTTTCAGCATGGTTACTTGCTGGCGAAGGAGATTGGCGAGGGCCTGCGCGTGACCCGCATCGGGTGGCAGCACCAAAGCGCGATGGATTGGCCCTGGCTTGTGACCCGTGCCGCGGCCATGTTCGTGCCACGCATTGACGCCGAGAACCTGGCGGAACTGGAAGGCATTGCCGCCGGCGCCATGGCTGCGGGCGTCAAGGTCTCGCGCGACGAACTTGTCGCCTACAACGGCATCATTGAACTGGGCGGGTACTGGTGGCCCACCGAGCTGAAGAAGATCAAGGACGGCCCCGCCCCGCCGGTACGCGATTCGTGCAGCTCGTTCATCGCCACGGGCACTTGGACCAAGGACGGGAACTTCGTCCTGGGCCACAACACCATGCAAGGCTACGGCGATGTGTTCCCCAATATCATCCAGGACATCGTGCCCGCCCACGGGCACCGGATCTTCTGGCAGACCACCCCCGGCTGGATTCACAGCGGCACAGACTTCTTCGTGACCTCGGCAGGCATCGCCGGATCGGAGACCACCATCGGCCAGTTCGAGGGCTTTGAAACAAACGGCGTGCCCGAGTTCGCGCGGATGCGACGGGCGACCCAGGACGCCGCCTCCATTGACGAGTGGTGTGACATCATGAAGCGCCACAACAACGGCGCCTACGCCAATGCCTGGCTGCTGGGCGATGCCAACACCCGGGAGATTGCCCGCCTCGAGCTCGGCCTCAAATACGCTGCCTATGAAAAGAAGCGCGACGGCTATTTCATCGGATCGAACGTCGCCGAGGACCGGAGAATCCTGCTCCACGAAACCGAGCGCAATGATGCCGACATCCGCATATCCTCGGTTGCCCGCCGGGTGCGATGGAAGCAGTTGATGAAGAAGCACGCCGGCAGGATTGATGTCCCATTGGCCCGGCGGTTCGAGGCCGACCACTTTGACGCCTGGCGGGAGAAGGTTCTCCCCGGGGGCCGATCTCTCTGCGGTCACTTCGACCTCGACCCGGAGGGGCAGGGGCATGATGTGCCTTTTGACTGCAGCGGGACCGTTGACGGCAAGGTGGTGGATGGCGCAATGGTGAAGCGGATGGCTTTCGACGCCCGCTGGGGCTCCGCCTGCGGCACGACCTTCCGCGCCGGCAAGTTCCTCTCCGCCCACCCCCAATTCGAGTGGCTCGAGGCCACCTTGCAGGACCGCCCGGGACAGCCGTGGACCACCTTCAGGGCCGGAGAATAGGACCGGGGGAGACGAGGATAGCCGGCATCCGGGGCGAGCGGCTTCCTAATGGGCAACCACTTCGAAGGGGATGGCGGGGAGCGTGCCCACCGCCGTCCGGCGCTGGTTGTTCTGCTTCTTGGCCTTTTGCGGTGTGGCAAACCGCTGCCCGGGCATGATGCTGACAATCAGGTTGCCCTTGAGGCCGGGCTTGGTTTTGGCCGCGTCGCTGCGCAGTTCGATCTCCGCGCCCCCGTCGGCGGGCGATACCTTCACGATGCTGATTCCCTCGGGCGGTTCGTTCAGTTCGAGTTGGAAGCTATTGGCGAAGGCGCCGCTGGGCGTGCCAACGAGAACCCGGACGCTTCCTCCGACCGGGATCTGCACCGGCGTCGAGCCAAGAATCTTCAAGTTGCCGCGCCCCATGAACCGCCCCGAGACGGCGACATCCATCTCCTTTGCCGGGACGAGATGGCGGTAGGCGAAAGCCTGCATCATATCCTCGGCCGGCACAGCCGCATGGACCACGGGCTGTCCCTGGATGGTGGCCCGGCCTTCGAGGAAGAGCCGAATGGGATCGCGGGTGGGCTTCGGCGGGGCGGAGAGGGTCAGGCGCACCTGGTCCTGGCCGGCGGGCACCTTTGCGCCGCCCAGCGTGAATCCCGAGGGCGCATCCTTCAGAACCACCGCAATCTCATTGGAGAAGCCGTCCCGCCGGAGGGCATAGACCGTGATGGGGATCGTCGCGCCGCCGCGGACGTTGATGCTCGATGGCGCAACGCGAAGTGCGAAATCGGGCCGGGGGGCGCTGATGCGTAGCCGGTAGCCATATTCCGGGCCACCCTGGCGCTGCGAATCGCCCAGGTGCAAGAAGTAGGTTCCGGTCGCCGGAAGCGTGGTCCGGAGCCAGGAGTCCGCATAGTGCGTGTTCAAGCCGGCCCCTTTGTCCTCGTTGTCGTCGTTGAAGGCGAGCTGTTTGCCGGCCTCGTCGGTCAGCTTGAGAACGGAATCGAGCGGCGAATCGAGCCGGCGGGCGTGAACTTCGGCCACGACATCGTCCCCGGCGCGGCCTTCAAAGCGGAACACGTCCCATTCACCCGGCTTTCCGATACGGCCGTTGATGATGACGGGCAGGGTGACCGATTGGGCGGCTGCGGCGGAATGGTTCGGCTCCTTTTCGAGAACCTCAGGGAGCGTGTCCACGGCGAAGGGGACGCGGTTGGCAAGCGGAACCTCCTTGCTGACTGCCAGCGGGCCGATGCCGGCCTCGAGGTTTGTTACGGTCACGGTATTGGTCGGGAGATTCCAACCTTCGAGCTGCACCGTGCTGGTGGCGTTCGTCTGGCCGCCCAGGGGGAAAACGCTGGTGATGTAAGGCACCTCGCCCACGGTGATGCGATAGACGAAGTCGTCCCGTCCACGGTAGATGGAATCCCTGATCTCGGCCACATATTCGCCGTCCCTGGGCAACTCACAATAGAGGACCGGATCGGGGTGGAACCGGTAGTGGTCGGCGTAAGCGAGTTCGTGCCCCTTCGAATCATAAAGGGTCAGCGCGGCCTGGAACCATCCGGGGACGGCGTCGGGCAGGTAGGGGATCAGTTCGCGCGCGCATGCCGCCACGACCAGGCGCTGGCCTTTGTGCCCCTGGAAGTGATACCGGTCCACGCCGCCTTGCAGAACCTGGCCGTTCACCACCGCCGGCACGGTGATGTTCATCTCGGTGGGCGCGGTGGCTTTCTGCTCGTTGTTGTTGCGGGCGGGCTTGAAGGCGGGAATCTCATCGCTGAGCTTGGAGTTCTTCTTGCTGAATTCCGGCAGTTGGCCGACACAGAACATGAGCGGGTTCGACAGGCCGATCTGCGTGCCGAGCCGTATCTCGCGCTCGCCCGGGCCGGCATCGGGGTCCAGGGTGATCCTGACGGTGACCGTTTCGGCGATGGCGGGATTGGGCGGCCGCCTCTGGTAGTTGGCGATCTTTCGCCGGAGTTCGTCGAACAGTTGCTGGTCGGCTGCTGTCCAGGTGGCGTTGGCCGAGGCCTGAGAAGAGGCTGCTGCGCCTCGCTTGCGGCCCTGCTTGTAGGAGGCCTGCCGTTTCTGCTGAAGCTCCTGCAGCTTCTCGCGCATCTGGTTGAACTGCTGGGGCGTCAGCGGCTTGCTGAACGCCGCCACGGTCGCACGAATGCCCGCGCCGGAGATATGCGCGTTGGTCACCCCGTCCAGGAATTGTCCGCCTACGACAACCTCGATTGTCCCGCCCTGCCGCCCTCCGGCCGGATACACGTAGCCGATGTGCGGGGTGCGGTCTTGGGCAGAAGCAGGGATGACGAGCCAGAGTAATACCGCGAGTGCGGGCAGGTTTGGCAAATCCGAAAGCCGAAATCCGAAAACCGAAGGAAGCCCGAAATCCGAAGTCCGAAGTGGGGCTGGGAAGAGGGGCGGGCAGGGACGCAAGGGTCGCGGTTTAGGATTCAAACAATCTCCTTTAGTTTTCCGCCCATGGTTACGCCGTCGGTGGCCGACGGTACGGCGCGAATGGTCAGGCCCTGGGGATGCGGCAGCTTCGCCTCGGGATCAATCCCGAGCAGCTCGTACATGCTGCCAACCAGGTCGCACGGGTAAACGGGACGCTCCTTGACCTCCTGCCCCTTGGCATCCGAGGTGCCCACCACATGGCCTCCCTTGAAGCCGCCGCCGGCGACGACGGCGGAAAAGACCTGGCCGTGGTGGCCGCGGCCGCCGTTCCAGGGCGCTTCCCACAGGACCTTGGGGGTGCGGCCGAATTCGCCGCTCCACCAGACGATGGTGTTGTCCAGCAGCCCGTGCTCCGACAAATCTTGCAGGAGGCTGGACATCGCTTTGTCCATTTCCGGCAGGCGCTGGCGCATCACCTGGAAATTCTGTTTATGCGTGTCCCAGCCGCCCTTGTAGTTGATCGTGATATACGGCACCCCGCGCTCCACCAGGCGGCGCGCCACCAGGCAGGACTGCCCGAATGTGGTGCGCCCATAGCGTTCCCGCACCTCATCCTTCTCCTGCGCCAGGTCAAACACCTTGCCCCCGTCGCCCAGCATCAGGTCGTAGGCCTGCTTCTCGCATTGGTCGGAGGCGGCCAGCTGCGGATCGTTGGGCAATGCCTGCTCCAGCGTGTTGAGCTTGTGCAGCAGATCCCGCCGCCCGCGCTGGCGCTGCTCGGTGATGCCCTGTGCCACGATCCCTTCCACCGCGAAGGGCGTCTGCCTCGGGTCGCCGCCGGTCGCAAACGGCTTGTAGCGCGCGCCCATGAAGCCGGCCTCGGAAAATCGCCCCTGCGGCTCGGTCAGCACGATGTAAGGCGGAACCAGCCCCTTGTAGCCGGCCTGGTAGCCCTTGAAAAGCGAGACGACTGCGCCGACGCTCGGGAACACATCCCGCCCGCCCTGGGCGCGCGCGGTCTGGACCATGTAGGCGGCGGTCTCGTGGCCGTTTACGCCGTGCGTCATGCTGCGGATGATCGAATACTTGTCCGCCTGCTTCGCCAGCAGCGGCATCAGTTCGCTGATCCTGACCCCGTCCACGTTGGTGGCGATCGGCTTGTCGAGCGGCCCGCAGTAATCGGATCCCGCTTCCGGCTTCGGATCCCAGGTATCCAGGTGCGAAGGGCCGCCCCACATCCAGATCTGGATGACGGACTTGGCCCGGGCCTTCGGCGAGGGCGTCGCCGCCAGCGCGCGCAGATTCACGTGGTGGCCCAGCACCAGGCCGGCCGCGCCAAGCAGCGTGCGCTGCACCGCCTCGCGCCGGGAAATTGCCGTCGCGGCCATGCGGGTGACCTGTTTGTCCGACCAGGGCTTGAAGGATCTGTTGTCTGCGTTGTGGATCATGCTCATTTTGACACCTCGGGAGTTGTTGTGCTCGTTTGCGTTAATGCCGGTAAAGGAATTCTGCGCCGTTGACCAGGGCCCAGGCGAGGTCCACCGCCGCCTCGCGCGGCTTCATCTTGCCCGCCTCGAAATACGCTTCCACGTTCTGCAGCTCCGTCTCGGTCGGGAACCGCGAAAGAATGCCCAGGTACATCCCCGTGGCAATCTCGCGCGGGGTCTTCTTGCCTTGGGTCAGGTATTGCACCATCCGGCACTGGTCAATCTTGCGCTGGATATGGCTCGAATTGAGCAGGTGCAGGCGCTGGTCGGCGCTGGGACGATTGTTGCGCTCGGACTCGAGCCCGGTGTCGCGCGAGGGCCGGCCGAAGAGTTCCAGGAAGGAGCTGGTGATGCTGCCGTCTGGCAGGGTGATCGAGCGGTGGCTGCCCGGGATATAGGTGAAGGGCTCCGGGATGGCGCTGGAGTATTGCTCCGTCGTGCCGGTGATCTCATCCAGGGCGTCAATCAGCACCTCCGCCTCCAGCCGCCGCAACAGGTAGTGCGCGAAATTGGCTTCGGCCTCTGGGCTGTCGGTCCTGGGGACAGCGGAAAGCTGGTAGGTCCTCGAGTTCAGGATCAAGCGGTAGAGCTTCTTCAGGTCGTAATGGCTGGCAATCAGTTCCCGCTCCAGGTAGGCCAGCAGCTCCGGATTCGCCGGCGGATTATCGGGCCGGATGTCGTCCGCCTCATGGATGATGCCGCGCCCCAGCAGCCAGGACCAGGTGCGGTTCGCGATGTTCCGGGTGAACCAGGGATTCTTCGGGTCAATCAGCCAATCGGCGAAGACCTCCCGCGGGTCGCGGTCGGCGGTGATCCGGGCGGTGGTGCCATCCGGAAAGACCGCAGTCGCCGGCACCACGCAGTTGGTGTCAGGGGCGTTGGTCTTGCCTGCATCGAAGAAGATAATCTCCTCCTTCCACTCCGAGGTGCATTTGTAGCCCACCTTCGAGAAGAAGGCCGACATGCCCGCCAGCTTCTCCTTCGGCCATTTCTCGGCCCGGGCTCCCATGAACGTCAGCGCCACGGTTTGCGCAATCGTCTGGGGATCCTTGTTCTGCATGGCGCGGTAGAAGTTGACCGCGCCTACCCGGAAGTTGCTTCCGCTGGTCGTCAGCAGCTCACGCACGAATTGGTCGTAGGGCCGGTTCTCCCGGATGGCGGTGCGAATCCACCGGTGGTAGGCCTGCGCGGCGTTGGGCCACAGGTTGACCGGGAACTCCGCCTTGACCCGCAGCAGGTCGCTCCACTTCATCGCCCAGTAATCCGGGAACTCGTCCCGCTCCAGCAGCTTGTCAACCAGCGCCCGGCGTTTGCCGGGCGAGCGGTCCAGTATGAAATCCTTCGCCTCCTGGGCGCTGGGCAGCGTGCCGATCACGTCCAGGTAGGCCCGTCGCACAAACACCCCGTCTGAGCAGAGGGATGCGGGCTCGATGTGCAGCTTCTCCAGCCTGGCCAGCACCAGGTTGTCTATCTCGCTGCGGGTGACTGCGTCCGAGCGGCTTTCATAGGGGTTGAGCGCCAGGGCCGGCGCCGCGCTCCCGGGCAGGGCGCCGAGGAGGAGCACCGCCAGAATCGCCGAGCTTCGTATCATAATTCTCAGGGCCGCAGGCAAAGCCGGAGTGCACACGCCGGACCTTGCTTCATTACTCTAAGTCTAAGACGTTTCCCGGCTGGCGCGAGTTACAACTGTCGTAACTGCCCGGCGAGCCGGCCCTGCGCCGTGGGGCCTTGCGTCGCGGTGCGCCAGCGGCCGGGCAATGGGGCGCATTCGCGAGCTGCTGGGGATCCGGCGGAGCGCTGACATTCTTGTCGGCGCGTTCCCAGGTTGCCCCTGCCCGGCCACACGAACACGCCGACAAGAATGTCAGCGCTCCGCCCAGCAACTCGCGAATCCACCCGGGCAATGCGAGGTCGTGTCAGTCCGGCACGTTGTCCCGCAGCTCCTGCACCCACACCTCGGCCTCGGAGTCGCTGGGCGCGCGCCAGTCGCCGCGCGGCGAGAGCGAGCCGCCGGATCCGACCTTGGGGCCGTTCGGGACTGCCGAGCGCTTGAACTGGCTGATCTTGAAGAAGCGGTACACGAACACATCGAGCCATTTCTTGATGGTGCGCAAGTCATACTGCTGCCGCTTCTCCGCCGGCAGGAGGTCGGGCCAGGCACCGCGGTTCTTGTCCCCCCAGGCGTGGAGGGCCAGGAAGGCGACCTTGCTGGGGCGGAATCCGTGCCGCGTGATGAAGTAGAGGTTGAAATCCTGAAGCTCGTAGGGCCCGACCTTGTCGGCCGTCTTCTGCGCAGGCTGGGCCGAGTCGCCTTCCGCATGGGGCACCAGTTCGGGCGAGATCTCCGTCGCGAGGATGGCCTCCAGCACGGCATTGGCCGCCGCGTCGAACTCGCCGGAGGACACCACCCAGCGGATCAGGTGCTGGATGAGCGTCTTGCTCACCGAGCAGTTCACGTTGTAGTGGGACATGTGGTCGCCGACCCCGTAGGTCATCCAGCCCAGCGCCAGCTCGCTCAAATCGCCCGTGCCCAGCACCAGCGCGCTGTGCTGGTTGGCCAGGCGGAACAGGTGCGAGGTGCGCTCTCCCGCCTGCACGTTCTCAAAGGTCACATCATAAACCGGCTTGCCGCCGGCAAACGGGTGCCCGATGTCGCGGAACATCTGCTCGCAGGATGGCCGGATATCAATCTCGCTCGCGGTGACGCCCAGCGCCTTCATCAGCTTGTGCGCGTTGTCGAGCGTGAGCTTGCTGGTGGCGAAGCCGGGCATGGTGTAGGCGAGGATGTTCTTCCGCGGCAGCCCCAGCCGGTCCATGGTCTTGGCGGCCACAATGAGCGCCTGCGTCGAGTCCAGGCCGCCCGAGATGCCGATCACCAGCCGCTTGGTCCCGGTGGCTGACAGCCGCTTGAGCAGGCCGTGCACCTGGATGTTGTAGGCCTCGAAGCAGCGCTGGTCGCGCTCGCGGGCGTCGCTCGGCACGTAGGGGAACCGGGCATACTCCCGCTTCAACGGCACCTTGCCCGCCGGCACACGAAACTCAAATGTGATGCGCCGCATCCCCTGGAGGCGCTCGCGGTGGTCCCCCACGGTATCGCTGAAGCTGGTCGTCCGCATCCGGTCGTGCATCAGCCGGTCCAGGTCAATGTCGGCGGTGATCATCTGCTCCCTGTCGGCAAACCGCTCCGACTCCACCAGCAGGTCGGCGTTCTCGTAGATCAGCGCATGGCCGTCCCAGGCCAGGTCGGTCGTGGACTCGCCCGGCCCGGCGCACGAGTAGAGGTAGGCGGCGATGCACTTGCCCGACTGCGACGCGCAGAGATTACGCCGGTACTCGGCCTTGCCGATGGTGATGTTGCTGGCCGAGAGGTTGACGAGCACCGTCGCCCCCGCCAGCGCCGCGTAGGTGCTCGGCGGAATGGGCGTCCACACGTCCTCGCAGATTTCGGCGTGCA
>JAPLUA010000005.1 GCA_026397855.1 Verrucomicrobiota bacterium
GTGCCCGGCGAGGCGGACAAGAATGTCCGCGCTCCGGGAGAATGTGAGATACGCGCGCAACGGGCAGGCGGTCTATCTCAGCACTGTTCCCTCGCACTACTGCCTCGGAGCGACGGCGTCCGGTTGGCAGGCCGGGTTCGGCGATGGCATGTCGGCGTGGATCCCCTGGCGCCAGTCATGCAACAACTTCCGGAGCGCGGCCGTCTTCTCCGGCATCTGCGAGGCGAGGTCGTGCTTCTCTCCCAGGTCAGCGCGCAGGTTGAACAGCTCGACGCGCATGTCCTCGAACCACTCAACCAGCTTGAAATTACCCACCCGCACCGCGCCGCCGGGACCGCCGCCCTGGTTGCTGTAATGGGGGTAGTGCCAGAAGAGAGGGCGCTCGGGCTGGGTACCGCCTTTGAGCAGCGGGACAATGCTCACGCCGTCCACGTGCTGCTGCGGGCGTGGCGGCAGGCCCGCCATTTCCAGCAGGGTGGGGTAGTAATCGGTGCTGATCATCGGCTCGCGGCAGACACTGCCCGGGCGCGTCACGCCCGGCCAGCATACCATGAGCGGCTCGCGCACCCCGCCTTCGTAGTGCCAGCCTTTGCCCGCACGCAGGGGCAAATTGGAAGTGGGCGCCCCTTCCGATGTTGATAGGCCGCCGTTGTCCGAGGTGAACAGGATGATGGTATTCTCAGCGAGGCCCAATTCGGCGAGCTTTTGCATGATGCGCCCGACGCTCTGGTCCAGGCTCTCGACCATCGCCGCATAGACCGGCTGGTTCTGGATCTGGCGAGCCATGTTCTTGCCCTCCGGCCGGAACTCCGGGCCGGTAGAAGGCGGCAGCCGCGCGGCTTTGGCCTTATACTTTTCGACCAGGGCGGGTTTGGCCTGCTGCGGATTGTGGACCGCGTAATGCGACAGATAGAGCAGGAACGGTTTCTTGCCGGCGCCGGCGATGAACTTCAGCGCCTCATCTGTCAGGCGGTCGGTGAGGTATTCGCCTTTGGGACCGTCCGGCAGATTCGGAATCCGGTAGGGGCTGAAATAGGAAGGCGGGGAGCCCCGCTGGCAGCCGCCCACGTTCAGGTCAAAGCCCTGGTTTTCGGGATAGTAGTTGGTGCCGCCGAGGTGCCATTTGCCGATGAAGCCTGTCCGGTAGCCGGCCTCGTGGAGCGCTTCGGCGATGGTGACCTCTTCGAGCGGCAACTGGCTGATGATGGCGGGCCGCTTCAGTTTCTGGTTGGAAGCGTCCGCCCGGCCGGGCAGCCAGTCCGTGAGATGCAGCCGGGCGGGGTATTTGCCGGTGAGGATGCTGGCCCGCGTCGGCGAGCACACCGAGCACGCGGCGTGGGCGTCCGTGAAGCGCATGCCCCGGGCTGCCAGCCGGTCGAGGTGTGGGGTCTCATGGAAGGTGCTGCCGCAGCAGGCCAGGTCCGCCCAGCCAAAATCATCGGCCAGGATGAAGACAAGGTTGGGCCGGGCCGGCGACTTCGCAGGCGCCGGAGCGGCTGATGCCACCAGCGGGAGCAGGCTTAGCAAGAGGGCAATACTTTGTCTCATAGGCACACCCGCAGGTTGGCTGGCATTTCTTCACCCGCTACTCGGCGCCGGCCTGCTTCTTCTGCTTCTTTTTGCCGCCCTTTTTGTTGGCGGGTTGGTCTCCCTCACCCGGCTTGTCGGCGTAGTCGGGGATCCGAAACTGGACCGCCTTTGCCTGCTGATCGAACTCAGTCTCCATTCGGGCCAGCAGATCCTTGTGGGCCGGGTCCTTGACCAGGTTCTTTGTTTCGTAGGGATCGCGGGCCAGGTCGAACAGTTCCGTCCACTCCTCGTGGCCCGGGTATTTGACGAGCTTGGCGTCGGCGGTGCGGACCGCAACGAGCGTTGGGGTGCCGGGGAAAGCATTCTCGCGGAAGTATTCGGCGAAGAAAGATTTCCGCCAGTCGGCGGGCTTGCCGGCGAGGAGGGGACGCCAGCTCCGGCCCTGCATCTCGCCCGGAACAGCCAGCCCGGCCAGGTCGAGGAAGGTGGGCGCGAGATCCAGGTTGAGCACCATCTCGTCGAGCACCTTGCTCTTCGGGATCAGCCGGGGATAACGCACGATCAGCGGGATGCGCAGCGACTCCTCGTAGGCGGAGCGCTTGTCGCCCAGCCCGTGCTCGCCCTTGTAGTAGCCGTTGTCGCTGGCAAAGACGACGACCGTATCCCGGGCCAGCCCGAGATCGTCGAGCGCCTTGAGCAGGCGGCCGAGGTTGTCGTCGGCGGCGGAGATGCAGCGGAAGTAGTCGGGGCCGGTGGCCGTGGCGCGAGCTTCCGCCTTGCCGGCTTGGGTGTTGCCGCCGTCGCGGTAAATGGCACGGACGTCCAGGTTTGGGACCGCCCCGGCCGTGGCTTCGGGGAAGCGGTCCTTGGCGCGTTCCGGCGGGTCACAAGGCCCGTGGCAGGCCTTGTAGCCGACGACCACGGAGAACGGTTGATCGCGGTGCTCCTTGATGAACTGGATGGCGTAGTCGGTGGAGACATCGTCCACCCAGCCTTTCGTGGGCGTGGCCTGGCCGTTGATCTCGACCGGACAATCCCAATACCTGCCCTGGCCGATGAAGCTGGCGGAGTAATCGAACCCCGGGCGCTGGCCGCGCTGGCCGCCCATGTGCCATTTGCCGATGTAGGCGGTGGCATAACCGGCGGCGCGCATCAGGCTGGCGTGGGTCACGTTGTTGGTGGGGAAGGGGAGGCGGTTGCCGGCCACGCCGTTAAGGTGGTTGTAGCGGCCGGTGAGGAACGCGGCGCGGCTTGGCGCGCAGAGGGAAAGGGTGACGAAGGCGTTGCGGAAGCGCACCCCCTCGGCCGCCAGGCGATCCATGTTGGGCGTCCGGAACCAGGGGAAGCGGGCGCGCTCGCCCTGCTCGCGCTGGACGACGCTCATGGCGTCCCAGCGTTGGTCATCCGTATAGACGAACAGGAAGTTCGGTTTGCGCTCGGCGGCCGATACCGCCAGCGGAAGGAGGGCCAGCAGGGACAGGATGATTGGTTTCATAGAAACCAAGACGGTCGGGCGGGGCCAAAGGTTTCTAGCAATGTAGTACTACCGTTGGAACATTGTAGGCCCGGTGCCCTCACCGGGCGGGCCGGGGGCAGAATCATGCAGGCGGCTGAAACGGGAGGTGGGGAGGGAGCCTGGAATGCCCCCAGGGACGCGCCAGGGGCCTTATAGGGCGTTCTGAGGGAGCGGGTGGATGGATGGAGACCCCCGCATGTAACAAATCGTTCTAATGCCCACCATCCGGCCTGGTGGACCACGTCCCCAACGGCTGCGGCTGCTGGGCGCAACTCACAGTTTCCGAGGACGTGTAAGAAGGCGAAAGGAGCGCGGACATTCTTGTCCGCCTCGGCCGCGTTGGCAAGCTCCAGGCGGACAAGAATGTCCGCGCTCCGATAACATGAGTTGCGCCCGCGGCTGCTTGTCGCCTCTATTTGCCGGTTGGCACTAAGAGGGACAACGGGTATTCTGCTGACATGGTTTCCGATCGTGACCAAGCAACCATTGCCGCCCTGGCGCGCCGCTACGGTGCTGCTACCGTCTGGCTGTTCGGTTCCAACGCCGACCGACGCCGGCGGGGGCGGGACCTCGACCTTGCCGTGGAGGGCGTGGAACCTGCGCGGTTCTTCCAGTTCGTGGGCGAGTTGATGCTCGCGCTTTCGCAGCCGGTGGACGTCGTCGCTTTGTGAAGAACAGCAGCAGACTAACGCGCCGTCACTTTCTGAAACTGGGCGGCACCGCCGCCGCCGGGGCAACGCTAAACGCCTGCGCCTTGCGGCCGCCACGAACCAGGGAAGCGGAGATGGCAGGCTCCGGCTCGCCCGCCTCGGTGTCCGAGTTGGACGCATTCAACTACGTAGTGGGCACCCAAACCTTCAGCCCCAAATACCAGTTCACCGGCAAACCGTGGCTGGTGGAGACGGCTGAGGTCATCCGCGCCATGGGAGCCAGCGTGATCAAGTTCAGGCTCGACGACAACATCCGGCGCGGGGCGCAGCCCGAGAATATCCGGACGTTGCGCGACGTTGCTGCCCGCGATCCCGCCGCAAAGGCCGTCCTCGATATGGCCTTTGGCCATTACCTCATCTGGACCTACCCGATGGCCAAAGAGCCCGGGCAATCGGCCCGCGACGAGGAGCTCTACGACCTCTGCTGCTACCTGCTCAAGACCTACAACGGCACGCGCAAGACCTTCTACCTCGGCCACTGGGAAGGGGATTGGGAGATCCGGGGGCGGGCTGGCAGCCGGGAAGATCCTACGCCGCAGAGCATCGCGGGCAAGATTGGCTGGCTCAATCGCCGCCAGCAGGCCGTGGATGACGCCAAACGGGACACGCCGCACCATCATGTGGATGTCTTCTGCTACGCCGAGGCCAACCTCGTTCGCGATTGCATGCAAGGCCGGCCCGGCATGGCCAACGAGGTCATCCCGCATACGCAGATAGATTTCGTCTCCTACTCCAGCTACGACACCTCCAACTACAGCGGGGTCGAGACCCGTTTGCCGGAAGCGCTCGACTACGTTGAATCCAGGCTGTCACCCAAGCCCGCCATCAAGGGCAGGCGGGTGTGGATCGGCGAGTATGGTTATCCGGCCTCCAGGCATGCGCCGGCAGAGCAGGCCGCCCGAACCCGCCAGGTGATCCGGGCCGCGCTCCAGTGGGGCTGCCCCTTCGTGCTCTACTGGGAGATGTACAACAACGAACTGGACAAGGACGGCAAGCAGCGCGGGTTCTGGCTGATAGACGACCAGGGCGTCAAACAGCCGGTCTATTACACACACCAGCGATTCCTACAGTGGGCGCGAGGGTGGGTGGCGGATTTTGCCAAAAGGGCGCATCGCCTGCCCACCTTTGATGAGTATCGCGGGAAGGCGATCGAGTTCCTGGATGCAACCGGTGAATAAGTGCGCCGGAGCGCCGCAGTTACGCCACTCCCGGGTGGCTACCGGGCGTAATCGGCGCCGTTGAGGCTGCCGGCAACTGACTTCAACCAGGCCTCAAGTTGTGCCCGCATGGCGGCCGCGCGTGCGGCCTCTTTCTCCGCGAGGTTGTTCGCTTCCTTCGGGTCAGCCGCCAGGTCGTAGAGTTCCCACTTCACGGTCTGGTTCTTCTTGTTCTCGATGCGGTGAAGCTTCCAGGCATTATCCAGCCAGGCCGCATGGCCTGGAAAGTCGTTGAGCGAAAACCCGGTCTTGATCTGGCCGGCGTTACTGAAGAGCCGGGCGGGGTCCGCGGGTTCACGTCCGGCCTGCTGGTCCGCATAGAGTTCGTTCATCCACTGCTCGGAAGGTGTTTGAACTCCGGACGCCGGGTAGCTCCAGAAGCCCATCGGCTTGGGGCGTTCCTTCAGCTTGCCCTCGAGCACGGGCACCAGGCTGATACCGTCCAAGGGCGGCTGTTTGGCCACGGTTACACCGGCCAATTCCAGCAGTGTTGGGTAGATGTCATAGGTCGCGCAGGGCATCGTCACCACGCGGGGCTGTGGTACCCGGGCCGGCCATTCGAGCAGGGCTGGAACCAGCAAACCGCCTTCGTAAATCTGGCTCTTGTGGCCGCGCCGGCCACCCGAGGATCCGACTTCAGGCAGGGCGCCGTTATCGCTGCAATACCAGAGCACCGTCTGGTCGCGCAGGCCAAGTTCGCGCAGGCTGGCTCGCAGCTTGCCGAAGGCGCGGTCCATGGCCGTGATCTCGCCGCAGAAGTGCTGTTTCTCCTTCGGCAGGCCCGCGTACAACGCGGCGTCCGCCGGGAGGGCTTTGTGGGGAGCATGGGGCGACCCGAACCAGACTACCGCCAGGAACGGCTGCTGCTTCTGCGCACATTCGCGGATGAACTTGAGGGCCAGATCCACGGTAATGTCCGAGCTGTCCCCCTTAAACAGCACCGCCTTGCCCTGGTCGCTCAGGATAGGATCGAGGTCAAAGAAGTTGGGCGCCGACACCCAGGTGTCAAACCCGCTTGCCCCGGGGTTGACCGGGCTGTTCTTCTGCACCGAGCCGAGGTGCCACTTCCCGAAATGCCCGGTGCGATAGCCCGCCGGCTTGAGCGCCTCGGCGATCGTGGTTTCCTGCGGGCGCAAGGGATAGCCCCAGGAGAAGCAGCCGAAGCGATTGGGCGTTCGGCCCGTCATGACGCTGCCCCTCGTCGGGGAGCAGACGGGCGCTGCGGCGTGGAAATTGTCAAAGCGCAAGCCCTCGCGGGCCAGGGCGTCGAAGTTCGGTGTCTTGAGCCCCGGATAGCCCGTGTAGCCCATGTCGCCCCAGCCCTGGTCGTCGGCCATCACCAGCACGAAGTTCGGCTTGCGCTCGGCGGCAAGGGTCAGTGCGATACCGGCCATCAAAGCCAGCAGTGTAAGAGCTCGCACCTTCTTCATGTTGAGAGGTCCACCCTGGCCAATCCGGGCCTGCCTCCGCGCCTGGGCGGGGATGACCATTTGGCCCCGATCATAGACGGTTACTGTCATACGCTGAGGGTAGTGCCAGCAATACTTCCGGTCAACGCCCCCGGGACCCTGCCGCCGCTGAACCCCGATCAGCGTGGTTTCGTCAACAGAGGAGCAATCTCTCTCGCCAATGCCTGCGTGAATACCCTTTGTCCCGCCTGGTTGAGGTGCGCCCCGGGAGAGAAGAAGACGCCCGGCAAGGTCGGGGGCAGATTCGTCAAAAGGGCATCGGCTTCAATCCATTCGTTCCACTGCCTCAAACAGGTGGCGGCGCAGGATCCGTGCTTCGAGCCTATTGCCCCGCTGCTGCTGGTGGCGCGTCCCAAGGTCTGCCCCGATCCCGCGGCAGTGCGGGTCCAATTGATTACTCAACCGCCTTCAGCGCCTGCTCAGCCTTCTGCCGGGTCTCATCCTGCGATGCTTTCGCAGCGGCGGACTGGAGGGCTTGTCGGCGCGCTTCCTTGGGGATGACCGACGCTTTGTCCGCGGCGATCCTGACCACGGCAGACCACGCATCATCGGCAATGGCGGGTTCGGCGGCCAAGGTCACCAACAGTTCCAGGGCCTGGGCTGTCGGGATGTTGCCGACGACCCCGAGTGCCAGCCGTTGCTCCTCGGGCCGCTTGAGCAGTGGCACCACATCCTTCACCTTGCCGACTTTCGCGTCGTC
>JAPLUA010000562.1 GCA_026397855.1 Verrucomicrobiota bacterium
TAGTGGCGCGAGAGTAAGGGGGCCACCTGCCGCCCCGATTTCAGGATGGAGTTCCGCTGAAAGTGTCCACACTCCAGGGTCAACCTGGAAGGTTGGAGGACTAAGCAAGCCGGAGGCTTGCTCTACTGCAAAGCGAGTTTCCGCTTCTCTTGCCCGTCTGCCATGCTAGTTTTCTCTGATGCAGCGCTTGTTGAATTCCAAAGGACAATCCCTCCTGACAGCTATCGTCCTGTTCCTGGTCGGCGTCGCCACCGTTTCTTCTCCCGCCGCCACGGCGGCAGCCCCGGCCCGGCCCAATGTGGTGTTCATCCTCGCCGACGATTTGGGCTGGAGCGACACCACCTTGAACCGGCCCAACGCGTTCTACGAAACTCCGAACCTGGAACGTTTGGCTCAGCGCGGAATGCGTTTCACCCAGGCTTACTCCGCCAATCCCCTCTGTTCGCCGACCCGCGCCAGTATTCTTACCGGCTTGTATCCGGCGCGAATTGGCATTACCGCGCCCGTATGCCATCAGCCGGAGGAGATTCTGCACAAGGCATTGGCCAAGCAGGCCCGCCCCGCGCAACGAAGCGTGCCGGCGGTCAGCGTGACCCGCTTGCAGACCAATTACTACACGCTGGCCAAGGCCCTCAAGCAAGCTGGGTACGTCACGGGCCATTTTGGGAAGTGGCACCTCGGGCCGGAACCTTACAGCGCGCTCCAGCAGGGGTTTGATGTGGATGTGCCCCACTGGCCCGGCCCGGGCCCCGCCGGCTCCTACATCGCGCCGTGGAAGTCGCCGAAGTTTTCCTTGGCCGCCAAGCCGGGCGAGCACGTTGAAGACCTCATGACCGCCCAGGCGATTCAATTCATCCGGGCCAACAAGGACCGGCCCTTCTTCCTCAATTACTGGGCCTTTTCCGTTCACGCACCGATCAACGGGAAGCCGGCGCTGATCGAGAAGTATCGTGCCAAAGCGGCCTCCTTGCCCCCGGGCAGCCCCCAGCGGCATCCGATCTATGCCGCCATGGTCCAGAGCCTGGATGAGAACGTCGGCCGCTTGATGCGAGCGCTCGACGAGATGAACCTCACCGCGAGCACCATCATCGTCTTCCTCTCGGACAATGGCGGCGTCCATTGGACCACGAGGACCGAGAACAATGCCCAGGACGCCTTTCGGGACATCCCTATCACAAGCAACTCTCCTTTGCGCGGTGGCAAAGCGACTACCTATGAGGGCGGCACCCGCGAGCCGTGCCTGGTTATCTGGCCGGGGCTGACCAAGGGGGGCTCGGTCAGCGACAGCATCATTCAAAGCACCGACTTCTTTCCCACGTTCGTCGAGCTGCTGGGCTTGAGCACGCCGACCGGGCTTAAGTTCGACGGCCAGAGCTTCGCTGCCGCACTCAGCGGCAAAGCCTTTGACCGCGGACCCACCTTCTGCCATTTCCCGCACACCACGCCGGCTTCCGGCGGACTGGCCTCAACCTATGTGCGCGTGGGGGACTGGAAGCTGATTCGCTTCTATTGCCTGAATGACGATCACACCGACCGTCTCGAACTCTATAATCTTCGGGAGGATCTGGGCGAGAGCCACAATCTGGCGGCGCAGTATCCAGAACGAGTCGCGGCGCTCGGCACGCTCATCCAGGGATTTCTAAAGGAAACAGAAGCGGTCGTGCCCGTCTGCAACCCGAGATACGATCCGCAGGCCAAGACAGCTCCGGCCGGGCCAAAAGCCAAAGGCAAGCCCAAGGGCAAACCCTCGGCTTCGACACGCGATCTCCGGCTCCAGCTTGAAGCCGAGAGCGAGGACGGCGTTCTTGGCTGGTCCTGAGGGATTCCATGCTTGCCGCACGAAAGCGGCTCCGCTATAACCATCAGCGTGCAGTATCGGCTGGTTGCGAATCTGAATCTTGCTCTCCTGGTGAGCTTGGTTGTGAGCCTCAACGCAATGGCCCAATCCTCCCCGGTGCCCGCAGAAGATTTCCTGGTGGATGTGTGGGACACCGATTCCGGGCTGCCGCACAGCACCGTTACCAGCATTGCCCAGACGCCGGACGGTTACCTGTGGGTGGGCACGCTGCACGGCGGGCTGGCGCGGTTTGACGGGGTGCGATTTGTCAATTTCCATCCCGGGAACACCCCGGGACTTGAGGATGCCGAGGTGCAGCGGTTGTTGGTGGACGCGGAGGGCACGCTTTGGATTGGCTTCGTCAAAGGGGATCAATTCTCTTATCGGCAGGGCCAGTTTCGTCGCGAGCGGGGTGATCCGAGGACGCCGCGAGCCTGGTTGAACGAGTTGGTTGCATCGCACCCTGATCACATCGTGATGTCCGCTTATGCTGGGTGGCTATTCTGGGCCGACCGCGAGACTGAGACGAACCGGTGGCACACTCTGATGCCACCTGGGGTCCGATTCCTGTCGTCGTTTTGCGAAGACCGCGAAGGAGTTATCTGGTATCGTACGGCGGACGATGGGTTGGCACAGTTCAGGGATGGGCGCTTTGAACGCGTGACCGGCCTGCAGGGGCTCAAGAGCCAGCGAATCACCGCACTCACCAAAGATCCTGCGGGCCGGGTTTGGATCGGCACCGAGAAGGAATTGGCCGTCTGGGATGGCAAAGGGTTTGTGGCTATGACGCCGACCAACGGCCTTGCTGAGATTGCGGTGCAGGAATTGGCCTTCTGTGCGGACGGGGGACTGTGGGTGCTCACGACCAACAGTTTATTCAAATGCGTCGGGCGAAGCCGGGTCGCCGAGGCCAAGCCCTGGGATGGCCGCTTTCGTCCCTCGCCCCGGCCCTTGTTGATGCATGGCGATGCGTATGGAGGCGTCTGGCTGGCGCATTATGGGAGCGGGCTCTGGCAAGTAAATGCGGCGGGCCAGGCCGTCCACATCGGCGAGAAGGAAGGGTTGCCCAGCGGGTTGGTGGAATGCTGGTTTCAGGATCGCGAGGGCAACGTGTGGGCCGGGCTTTCGGACGGGGGGTTGGTGCGCGTGCGCAAGCGCACCTTCCACCGGGTCTGGCCCACCGGGATGCTGCGCGACAGGGCCGCGCGTTCGGTGTGCGAGGATGCCAGCGGCGCGATGTGGTTCGGCACTTCCGGCGACACCTTCCTGCAATGGAGCAACTTCACGTTTGCCGCCTTCACGCCCCAGCCCGAGACGACTTCAGGCCGGGACGGCGTGGTTTGCGCGGACGCCGCGGGTCGCCTCTGGGCCGGGACGGTCCAAAACGGCGTCTGGTTGCTCGCCGACGGTCAGTTCCAGCGACCGTTTCCTTCCAGCGCCGTCGGCACGGTGGTCCGCGCTTTTTGTGCCGACCAAGCCGGGCGGATGTGGATCGGCAACGAATTTGGCCTCTACTGCTGGCAAACCAATGCGCTGAGACATTTCTCGACCAACGACGGCTTTGGGCCGGGTTTTGTGGAGTCGCTGGCCGGGGGTGCTCCAGGGGAACTGTGGATCGGCATGCAATTTGGGGAATTGCGGCGCTTACAGCATGGCCGGTTTACTACGTATCGGCTGCCGGAGAACCGGGACATCCGCTTTTTCGCGTTATGGCCTGAGACCAATGGCGTGGTGTGGATTGGCAGCATGGGAGCGGGGTTGCTGCGGTTTCAGGACGGCAAGTTCACCCGCTACACGACCGAAGCCGGGCTGCCCAGCGACAACATCAGCCAGATTCTGGGGGATCGTCGCGGCCAGCTCTGGCTCGGCACGCGCGGCGGCATCGCGCGGGTCAGCAAGGAAGACCTGGAACAATTTGCCCGGGGCGAGACCAAGACGGTTCCGTTCATCACTTATGGCAAATTCGACGGTTTGCCATCGGTGGAATGCTCCGAAGGCTGCCAGCCGGGGTGCTGGCGCGACCGGGAGGGACGGCTGTGGTTTACGACGGCCAAAGGGGCGGTCTGGGCCAAGCCGGGGGAGATTCCGTTCAATCCGTTCCCGCCGCCGGTGCATATCGAAGAGGTCTGGGTGGATGGCCAGCGCATCAAGGAGGTGGTGTGGCGGACCGCGGGGTCGTCTGCCTCGGGGTCAGCGACGCGCCATGATCTGCGGGTTGCCGCCGGCCGGCATTACTTCGAATTCCATTTCACGGCCCTGAGTTTCACCTCGCCGGACAAGGTCCGTTTCCGGTGGCAGATGGAGGGCTTGGAGCCTGACTGGGTAGATGGCGAGGACAAGCGCGCCGTCAGCTACAGCTTTATCCCGCCGGGCAGCTACCACTTCCATGTGCAGGCCTGCAATAATGACGCGGTCTGGAATGAAGCCGGGGATATGCTGGCGCTGACCGTGCTGCCCTATTTTTGGCAGACCTGGTGGTTTCGGCTGGCGGTTGGCTTGGCGGTGTTGCTCCTGGTGGCCCTGGTCTATTCCGTCCGCCTGGCCCGCGCGCGCGCGCTCGACCGGATGCGGCTGCGAATCGCGCGCGATTTGCATGACGAAGTCGGCGCCAACCTGGGCAGCATCCACCTCCTGGCCCAGGTCATGGAGAAGCATCCTACGGTGGCGGACGCGACCCTCATCCGCAGCATTGCCACGCAAACGGTTGATGTGCTGCGCGACATTGTCTGGTTCATCGAGCCCAAGCACGACCGGATCAGCGACCTGGTGACGCGTCTCAGCGAGACCGCGCGCATCATGCTGCCAGGGGTGCCCTACCACTTTGAGACCGGTGGCGGTCTGCGCAACCAATCGCTGCCTCTGGAGTTCCGCCGCAACGTCGTTCCCGTTTTCAAAGAGGCCTTGCATAATGTGCTGAAACACGCCCAGGCAACTGAAGTGCAAATCCGGCTGCGCCGCGCCGGCAACTTCCTCGAGTTGAGCATCGCCGACAACGGGCGGGGCTTTGCTGAGGGATCGGGCCTCCCAGGCAACGGCCTGAAGAATATGCGCCGGCGGGCCGCGGACATGGGGGCCACGCTGGATATCACCTGCGCGGCCGGGAAAGGCTGCACCGTTCAGCTCATGGCTCCCATCCCGCAAACACGGGATTGGAAGTGACTGCGCCCTGGCCTAAACTGGGCGGCATGTTGAGTCAACCGCCCGGCCGCCGAAGTCCGGCCTGCAGCCAGTGCGCCGGCTGGTCCACCCACTCTCCACAGTATGGAAACCGCTACTAAATCAGGCAAAGCCATCACATCGATCCTTCCGGCGAGGCATCCGGTCACCGTTTGGCTGGTGGAAGACAACCATATCTTCCGCCACACGATGGCCCGCGTCCTGGGTGGGGTCGAAGGGGTCGAATGTTCTCAGCATTTTTCCAATGCGGAAGACGCCCTGGATGCGCTGCTCGGCGGCGCCGTGCCTGACGTGGTGCTGCTGGATGTCGAGCTGCCGGGTAAAAGCGGCATCGAAGCCGTGAGCCAGATCAAAGCGATCTCCCCCGCCACCAGGGTGGTCATGCTCACGGTCTTTGACGACCACGAGAAGATCTTTCGATCAATTTGCGCCGGCGCTTCGGGCTACTTGCTGAAGACTTCGCCGGTCGAGCGCATTGTGGAATCGGTTCACGAGGCGCTGGCCGGTGGCGCGCCCATGACCCCGCGTGTTGCCAAGTCGGTGCTGGACATGTTTGCCCGGCTTTCTCGCCCCAAGCATGACTACGGCGTGACCCGCCAGGAACAGAAAGTCCTGGAGTTGATGGCTCAGGGCCTGATTAAGAAGGAAATCGCCGACCGTTTGGCCCTGAGCTACCATACCGTGGACACCCATCTTCGGAATATCTATGCCAAGCTCCACGTTAATACCCGCGCTGGGGCCGTGGCCAAGGCGTTCCAGGAGCGGCTTTTCTGATTTTCCTAGGCATCCCGTGTTTGCGTGATACCCAACCCGGACTCTCCTGATACTCTCGACACAAACCGTGAGGAATTATGTGGGCAAGTTTTGGAATCAGGGACTCGTGGCTGCAGCCAACACCGCGCAAAACGGCGGTCGTTCCGGGGCTGATGCCTGAATTCACCCGCACCCCATAAACCTCCAGCTCAACCGCAAAGAAAACAAAGAACCAACGCATGAACATAAATAGGCAGGATCAACAAGCGATAAAGCATCTGGCAAGTCTTCAACAGCAGATCGGCGTCTTTCTGGCGGTCTGCGCCTTGTGCCTTCTCGGGGCGGCTCCAGCATGGGCCGCCAGCGGCACGTGGACGAACAGCGCTACGGACGGCAACTGGAGTGGAGCTGTCAACTGGATTACCGGTACGGTTGCGGATGGCGCGGATAACAGGGCGACCTTCTCATCAACTGCCACCCGGACCGTCACCTTGGATACCGCTCGCACCATTGGCAATCTGACGTTCAACACGTCGAGCTATAATCTGATCGGTGGCAACACGCTGACCTTGCAGAACAGCACGAACATTCCGACCGTCACGGTCAATGCCGGCACCACGACTATTGGTGTGCCACTCTCGTCTTCCCAGCAAGTGCTTTTTACCGGCGGCATCGTGGCGCTGACCAATACCGCCAACAACCTCACCGGCGGACTCATATACCAGGAGAATCCCTTCGGCTTCCTCGGCCAGGCCGCGCTCGGGTCGGGCACCATCCAAGTCGGCAACGCACCCGGCGCCAATAATGTAGGTTCCGGCCAGGTCGGCTTCGACGCCCTCTCGTCAGCCCCAACGGGCACAGCTCCGGTAACCCTCGCCAATAACTTTGTCATCCGCACCATCCTTTGGATCGTCGGCCAGCAGAGCCTAGTCGGCCTCAACCCGCAGCCCATCATCATCAACGGCGATGTGAATCTGGACATGGGCACGAGCAATGTGCGCGCCCTTGCCTTGCAGCAGAACCTAACGATTAACGGCGTTCTGAGCGGCGGTCAGAGCGGAGCTTCCCAGTTTGGTTTGAATCTAAATACTCTGGCAGGCGGGTCGCTGACCTTATCAAACCCCAACAACAGTTTCGTTGGCAACATCACGTTCAATGTCGGGACCACCTTGGGCGTCAACAGCGAATCATTCAAGGTGGCGCTACCTTAACCAAGAGCGGCACGGGCAAACTGACGCTGACCGCAGCTAACACGTTCACGGGTCCTCTTGCCTTCAACGTTGGCACGGTGGGGAGCGCGGGGACGCTGGCGATCACCGGCTCGGGTTCGGTGAACACGGCGGCGGGCATTACGATTCCGACCAACAGCGTATTCCTGCTGGCCGATTCGGCCTCGGTGGCGAATCTGGCTTCCGTCACCGTTTCGGGCGGCATCTTCGACGTTTCCGGACTCTATTCCACCTTCACCCTCGGCGCCGGCCGATCCCTCAACGGCAGCGGCGTCATCACCGGCAGCGTCATCGCCGCCTCGGGTTCAGTGGTAATGCCAGGCGCGGTGGCCACGGTTGGAACCTTGAGCTTTACCAACGACCTGACCTTGAACGGACAGGGCATCACCTTCGACCTGCGCAACAACACCACCGAGGGCAGCGGGACCAACGACGAGATCGTGGTCGCCGGCAGCCTCACTCTCAGTGGGGGCGAGAAAATTTTCCTGAACTATCTCGATGGCCAGTTGGCAGCCGGCACTTACACTTTGCTTCGATACGGCGCAAGCAAGTCTGGCAGCTTCAGCCTGGGCGCTGCTTACCCGAACGTCTCTCTCGATGAATTGACCACCCCCGGCGCTGTGCTCCTGGTCGTCAGCGGCGGCGGCTCCTTGGCCAACAACCTTACTTGGAAAGGCGACGGCTCCGTCAATGCCTGGGATATCAACAATGCCGTCAACTGGGTCACCAACTGGGCAAATCCAGCCTTGGTTTACACCGATCCCTCCAAGGTCACCTTCGATGACAACGGATCCAACAGCCCGGCGATCGCTTTGAGCACCACGGTGCTGCCGAATGCGGTCACCTTTAGCAATACTGCCAAAGCCTATACGATATCCGGCTCGGGCAAGATCAGTGGCGCCACCGGTCTCACCTTGAAAGGGACCAACAGCGTCACTATCAGCACCGACAATGATTTCACCGGTGGCACGACCTTCACTACCAACGGCATTCTTCGGCTTGGCAATGGCGGCGCGGCGGGATCAGTTGGTTCCGGGGCTATTGCCTT
>JAPLUA010000540.1 GCA_026397855.1 Verrucomicrobiota bacterium
GTGCTTTCTCGTTGGGGGTCCGGTGGCGTTGCGTTGGTTGAGTTTGCGATGATTGTCGTTTCACCCTGCCATCCTGCCATACCTGTCCCCCAAACCGTAAGACGGTGTCGCCGGACGGTTACGAAGCAAGTGCAGGAGTGGTTCTTCAAGGGCAAACTTCGACTTTTGTCCAAATGTGTCAGCGGTCGAATCAAACTGATCCACCCTTTGCAGCCTTATTTTAGTATTTTCTGGAGTTGTTACGCAAGTGTTTCTTGATATTTGTGTGGCGCGTTTGGGGGGATAGGGCTCTGCGGGAGCGCAAACTGAAGGAGAACGATGAACTCTATGTGGTGGTCCGTAGCGAGGGGCGCCAACAGAAGGGAATTGCCATCCGGCGCAAGAAGCTGGCTCGGTTGCTCTGGACGCTCCGAGGGATGCGCAAGGAAACTCAGCGGGATCGCTTGTTGATGCGTTGGGGAGCGGCTAAAGCCAAAGCTGGTGGCGCCGCCGCCATGGTGAAAGTGCGCTTGCCTAAGCCCAATGAGGAACCTTCGGCCAAGACGTTCAGCTTTGCCTTGAAGAAAGAAAAGTTGAAGGGGCGAGTATCGAAAGTCGGGTTAAAAAGGAACGTAATGAAGCGACTAACTGGCTGACGCCTTTTCAATTGCGGCGACGATCTGCTGGTAGCCGGTGCAGCGGCAGAGATTGCCGGAAATGGCCCTGCGGATCTCCCCCTCGGTTGGCCGGGGATTCCAGTCCAGCAAAGCCTTGGCGCTTAGGAGCATACCCGGCGTGCAGAATCCGCAGTGGGCGGCATCGTGGTCGAGGAAAGATTCTTGCAGCGGGTGCAGCCCGCCTTCCGGCGCCAGCCCTTCCACGGTCAGCACCTGGCGCCCGGCGATCTGCGGGGCGAGCACGAGGCAGGAGTTCACCGGCTCGCCATCGAGCAGGACGGTGCAGGCGCCGCACTCGCCGATTTCACAGCCGCACTTGGTGCCCGAGAGGCCCAGGCGGTCCCGCAGGAGGTCGAGCAGGTTCATGTTGGCGGGGACTGTGAGCGTGAGCGGCCGGCCATTGATGGTGGCGGAGATAACCTGGCTCTTTGTATTCCGTGGACCAGCGGCGGCCGGTGGCTTTGATCATTTCCTCGGAGACCTTGCGGCCTGCGGAGGCAAATAGCGGCTCGCCCGGCATTTCTCCGAGCAGCAGGCGCTCGGCTTCGGTGACCCGCTGCCATGTCGGGAAGGCCGCGCCCGGCACGATGCGCGCCTCGGTGATTCTTCCGTCCTTGCCCAGTTCAAGCATGGCCGCGACGCTCAGGCGGGAGATCGCCAGCGCATTGCGCCGACCCAGCTTGATGAACGCGCTCCGGGCCCCCGGGCCGGGCTTCGGGAAGCGCACCGCGGTGAGCAGTTCGTCCGCGTTCGCCCTGGTCTGGTACGGTTTGACGAACAGGTCGGCCAGCGCCAGTTCGCGGCAGCCCGCCTTGGATTGCAGCGCCACGGTCGCTCCCAGGGCAATGAGCGGCGGCACGGTATCCGCGCACGCAGCCGCGTTCATGATGTTGCCGCCCACGGTTCCGCGCGCGCGGATCTGGGGCGAGCCGATGGCCGCCGCGGCCTCGCCCAGCAGCGGCGCGAACTCGCGCAGCAGCTCCGAGCGCGCCAGCTCCGCGTGCGTCGTCAGCGGCCCAAGGGTAATGTGGGCTCCGGATTCCGCTATCCCCGCCATTTCGGCCACCCCGGAAATGTCGAGCACCACGCGCGGCGCTTTTTTGGAGCCGCGCCGCAGCTCGATGAGCAGGTCGGTTCCGCCCGCGAGCAGGCGGGTCTCCGCGCCATGCGCGGCGAGCGCGTCGCAGGCTTCGGCGATTGTATGAACGGCAATGTATTCGAAAGGCTTCATCGGTCACCTCGACCCAGTTTGCAGGAATCTCCCGCCATGACATCCTTCTTCACCGAAGCCCGCTCGCCTGTCCGGGTCAACTTATGGCCCAGCAGGACGCGTTCGAGCGTGGCGGGGATTTCGCACACCCGTTTGCCGGTGGCGTTGTAAATGGCGTTCACAATGGCCGGCGCGGCGAGTTCGTTCGCCGGCTCGCCGATGGACTTTGCGCCGAAAGGCCCGGCCGCGTCGGCATTCTCCACGATGATGGCCCTGATCTTTGGCACATCCATTGCCGTGGGGATGAGATACTCGTCGAAGTTCAGTTGCTTCGGCACGGCCTCCTCGTAGTCAAACTCCTCCAGCAGCCCGTAGCCCAGCCCCATTGCGACGCCCCCGTAGAACTGACCCAGCACCGAGTTGCGGTTGATCGCCTTGCCGACGTCGTGGCAGGAGACGAAGTCCAGCACGTCCACTTTGCCGATCCCGGTGTCCACCTCCACCTCGGCCACGTTCGCCCCATAGACGAAGGTGAAGTAGGCATCGCCTTTACCTTCCTCCTCGTGCCAGGAAGTGTGCGGCGCTTTGTGCCAGCCCAGGCCATACATCGGCTTGCCCCGGTGGAAGCACTCGGCGGCAAGTTCGGCGAACGACGCCAGCCGTTTGCCGCTGCCCTTGTCCACCAGGTGATCGTCCGCCAGATCGCACGTCACAGGAGACGCCTTCACCATATCGGCGCCGACCTCCAGCAGCGTTGACCGCACGATCTGCGCCGCGTTCCTGGCGGCCGAGCCGCCCATGATGGTGCCGCGCGACGCCACCGTCGGCCCGGAGTCGGGCACCCGGCTGGTGTTGGTGTTCAGGAAGCGGATGCGGTTCATCGAGATCCCCAGCACCTCGGCGGCAATCTGCGACATCTGGGTCTGCGCACCCTGGCCCATGTCGGTGATGCCGGAAGACACAATCACGCTGCCGTCGGTCTGCACCGACACGATCGCGCCCGCGGCGTCCACCCCCTCCGCGCCGAGCGACACGCCGCGATAGCTGCATGCGAGCCCGATCCCGCGCTTTTTGGGCGCGTCCGGAGCGCTGCGATACGCCTTCCACTTGGCCTTGAAATCCAGCGCCTCGGCGGCCTTGGTCAGCACCTCGCACAGGCTGACCTTGTGTGTGAGCCGCTGCTCCGTCGCGGTGATCGCGCCGTCCTTGAAGCCGTTTTGCAGGCGAATCTCCAGCGGATCCTTGCCCACTTTCTCCCCGAGCTCGTCCATCATGGACTCGATGGCGAAGTTCACCTGGGGCGAGCCGAACCCGCGCATTGCGCCGGTGTAATTATTGTTGGTATAGACGGCATAGACGTCCGTCTTGATGTGCTCGCAGTAATACGGCCCGGACGCCTGCACCACCGAGCGCCACGTCACGAAGGGGCTCATCGAGGCATACGCGCCGCCATCCGCGATGCACTTGATCTCCATCGCCGTGATCGAGCCATCCTGCTTCGCTCCCCACTTGTAATAAAGCACATAGGGATGCCGCTTGTAGGACTCCAGCATCGACTCCTCCCGCGTGTTGACCATTTTCACGGGCTTGCCGGTGGCCAGCGCCAGCAGCGCGGCCCGGCAGCACATGGAGGTCATCACCTCGTCCTTCCCGCCGAAGGAGCCGCCGAGGGTGGCCTGGATGATTTCCACGCGGTTCAGGTCCAGTTTCAGCGCCGCCGCCACCGATCGCCGGGTCGAAAAGAGGTTCTGCACGCTGCCGGTCACAACCACCCCGCCATGCTCGCCCGGCTCAGCCAGCGCCGCCTCTGGTTCGAGGTAGGAATGCTCGATGCAGGGCGTCCGGAACTTGCGCTCGATGATGAAGTCCGCCTCCGCAAACCCCTTTGCCACCTCGCCACGGCGCACCTTGTGATGCACGAAGGTGTTATCCTCGCCGTGGATTCTGGGCGCGTCCGGCTCCAGCGCTTCCTCCGGGTCCGAAACCACAGGCAGCGGCTCATAGTCCACCTTGATCAGCCTCAGGGCGGCCTCGGCGATCTCCCGGGTCGCGGCCGCGACGAGCGCCACCCCGTCCCCGAGGTAGCGGACCTTGTCTGACGCCAGGATCGCCTGGTTCTTCACCACAATGCCGATCGCCTTTTCGCCCGGAATATCCTGCCCCGTCAACACTGCCTCGACGCCGGCGAGCCGCTTAGCCGCCGCGGTGTCAATTCGGAGGATGCGGGCATGAGGATGCTCTGCGCGCAGGACCTTGCCATAAAGCTGGTGCCCGACGTTGTAATCGGCGGCGAACTTCGCCCGCCCGGTCACTTTGCCGAGGCCATCCACGCGCCTTTCGCCCTTGCCGATGATTCTGAGGGGCGCGTTCAAGGCCGGCCTTCGTTTTCGATCGTGATGGTGATCACGGCGGAGAGTGTGGGGAAAACGCCCGCTCCCGACAAGAGGGAAGGAATCATTGCCGGGGATCCCCGAGGTTTACGCTACTACCTGGTGATAGTGTCGAGAGGCGCCCCCGGGTGCGGGCTGGACTGGAGCCGCTTGAGTATCTGTTTCACCAAGCCGGCGGGCAGGGCATACGTGGAAACCCGGCCCACCCGGGCGATGTTGAGCCCGATGGCTTTGCCGTCAAGGTTCACCAGCGGCCCGCCGCATAGCCAGGGCTGTAGGACCGTGTCATGCTCGATCACCTGCTCGAACCCTTCGGCGCGCTGGCTCCTCTCCCCGGTGAAGCGATCGGGGCCGGGCTGCGGATACAGTTCTGCGCCCAGCACTTCGTCGTTGGGTGCCATCATGCTCACCTGTGCGTCGAATTGGACCTCGTCGCGCCCAACGCGCAGCTTGACGGTCTGGCCAGCGCGGAAGTCGCGGAGCATTTCGACGACCTGCGCGCGGTTAGTGACTGCCGTGTCGTTCACAGCCTTGATGATGTCTCCCGGCTTGAGGCCGGCCTTTTCAGCGCCTAGCCCCTCCAGGACATGCTCGATCGTGGTGCCTGACGTGCTGAAGTCGAACTGGACGCCGATGAAAGCGCGCTGGGGCCGTATCCGGCGCGGCAGGGCGCTGACAATGCCGACCGCGTGGGGCGTCGGGGCTATCCCGGTGGTGATGGCCCATTGGCCGACATGCACCTCCGAGTCGGCCCACTGGACCGGCTTCAGCCCCGGGGCATGCACCCGCACAAGCGCCACATCATCCTCCTCCGCCACGCGGACCAGTTCCGCGCCGACCTGCATCTCATTCGCGAGCCAGCAGGTCAGCTTGCCCGGCCTGATCTCGCTCGCCTTGGTGAGCACCAGGCCGCTGGCGTCCACCACGGCACCCAGGGCCACCGTTTCATCGTCCACGGCCAGCTTCACGATGGAGGAATGCATCGCTGCCGCAAGCGGCGCAAACGCCCTCAGCGTTTCCTCGCCGCTCCGATAGCGCGTGCGAAGAAGCTTCTGGTCCACGGCAGGCTCTTCCGCCACCGCCATGGCCGCCAGCAAGCCCAGCATCAATGCGAGCACGAGCGGCCGGCAGGAACAAAGCCGCCTACGCAGCTTCTCGGCTTCTGGGTTATGCGGGGCTGGACGCATGGGCAAATCAGGGTGAACGGGGCGGGGCCTCAACTTTGACATCCAGGGCCAGCAATTGATCACCGCGTTTCACTTCCAGGCTGAGCGTTTCGCCCGGGGTCGCTTCCGTCACCCATCGCAGGAAGGATGCGGACGCCTTGATTTCCCGATGGTCCACCTTGACCACCACGTCGCCCACCTTCAGCCCGGCCCGCTGGGCGGGGCTGTTCTTCTCGACCGACGTCAGCCGGCAACCGGGTGCGTCATCCACGCCGATGGCGCCGACGTAGGCCCGCGGGGGAGCTGGCCGGCCGATGTTTCCGGCCCCCCGCGCCAGCTCGTTCCACGCCTCGTAGTAGGTGCTGATGGCCACATGGAAGTTCTCGGCCGTGGAGCCGCTGATCGCCGTGTGAATGCCGATGACCCGGCCCTGCATGTCGAACAGCGGGCCGCCGGAATCGCCGGGGCTGATCGGGCAATCGGTTTGCAGCACCTCGGGCGTGAATCGTATGACGCGGCCCAACCGCACCACCAGGGAGCGTTTCAGGTCAAATCCGCCGGGATGGCCCAGCGCCAGCACCCGGTCCCCGGCGCGCGCCTCCTGCAGGTCGCCCATCGCCGCAAAAGGCCAGGGCCCCCGGTCCGTGATTCGCATGAGGCCGCAGTCGGTGTCCCGGGCTACCCCCAGCGTCTTGCCGCGTGCGCTCCTGCCGTCGGGAAACGTGAGGCGCCCCGGGCGGTTGGGGCTGCCGCACACATGGCCGGCGGTCAGCACGAGGCCGTCTGCCGAGACCACCACCCCGCTGCCGCTGCCGTAGCCCACTTCCACCGCCACCACGGCGGGAGAGACCCGGCCTGCCACGGCCTTGACCTGCCGCTCGATGGCCTTGAGGTCATCGAGCGAGGTTGGCGTGGTTTTGCCGAATGCGGGCGCCCACTCACTGCGGCGGGACGGGGCGGGTTTGGGCACGGCGGGTAGTGAGGCGTCAGCCAGGGCGGAATTCGTCTGTTTCCGCACACTCGTGGCCGCCGAAGCAGCAGCGCCGGCCCGATCCACGGTCGCCCCCCGTGAATTGCGGGCATTCGACCACGAAAGCGCCCCAGCCAGCACGGCGGCCAGCAGCCACCAGGCGGTCCTGGTTCGCAGAAATCTAATTGCGTGCATCGAGATGAGAGCCGTTCGCATGACATCGACAGACCCGACCGGCGCGGGGGGCGTCGGAAGGGCGTCGTCGTCTGGAAGCACATTAACCCGATATCAGGGAGGGTCAAGGGTTCGGGTCTGCCCCCGGGCGCATCTGGGCGCTGTTCTGTTTTGTGGTAGAGCAAGCTTCCAGCTTGCGCCTGTCCCGCCAACCCTCGGGGTTGGTGCTCGGCTGGGTGCTCCCGCTCAGCACCGCAATCTGGAAGCTCGCCGGGACAGCCGGAGGTCTGCACCACTATCCGATGGTCGCGTCAAGCCGCGCCACTGCGCCCCGCGCCTTGCCAGGCTGCGGCGTGATACCTGCAGGGGGTCTCAGCCCATCTTGCGAAGCCGGGCGACCGGGTCTTTCAGCCGGGCCATCAGGATCATGGCGGCGATGACAAACGGCTTGAAGCCGGCCTCGCGGTAGGTCGCCAGACGGTATTTCTCAAAGACCCCTTTCGAGACCTCGCCCTGCGCGCAACTCACCCCCGAGATGTCCGCCGGCAGGCAGTGCATATAGAGCGCCTCGCCGCCTTTGGTCAGCTTCATCTTCTTCTCGTCGCATTCCCAGTGCTTGTATTTCGCGTTGTTCGCCAGGCATTCCTTCTCCAGATGCTTGAGGCCGTCCCTGTCACCCTTCTTCAGCAAGGGCGTGCGCTTGAGCATGACGTTGTAGGGCGCCCAGGACTTGGGATAAACCACGTCGGCCCCGGCGAAAGCCTCCTCCATGCTGGAGACGACCTCGAACTTGCCGCCGCTCTTGCGGCTTTGCTTCCTGGCCGTCTCGATGACATCCGGGATCAGCCCGTAGCCCTCGGGGTAGGCGAGCGTCACATCCATGCCGAACCGGGTCATCAGGCCAATCACCCCCTGCGGAACCGACAGCGGCTTGCCGTAGCTGGGCGAATAGGCCCAGGTCATGGCGATCTTCTTGCCGCGCAGCTTCTCCAGCGAGCCGAAGTGGCTCTTGAGCTGCATCAGGTCCGCCATGCTCTGGGTGGGATGATCAATATCACACTGGAGATTCACGACACAGGGGCGCTGGTGGAGCACGCCCTGGTCGAAACCCTCCTGGACCGCCGTGGCCACTTCGCGCATGTAGGTGTTGCCCTCACCCAGGTACATGTCGTCCCGGATGCCGATCACTTCGGCCATGAACGCGATCATGTTGGCGGTCTCGCGCACGGTCTCGCCGTGGGCGATCTGCGATTTCTCCTCGTCGAGGTCGGAAACCCCCAGGCCCAGGGCATTGGCGGCCGATGCGAAGCTGAAGCGGGTGCGGGTCGAGTTGTCGCGGAAGATCGAGATGGCCAGGCCTGTGTCGAAGACCCGGAAGGATTTGCGCGCCTTGTGCAGTTCGCACAGGCACTCCGTAACGAGCGTGAGCGCGCGGATTTCATCGTCGGTTTTCTCCCACGTCAGGAGGAAATCCTTGCCGAAGGTGTTAATCTTAAGCTTCTGCAGCTCGGTGATGAGTTTCTTCATGGTGTTCATTGTTGTGCGCACAAGAGCATTTTCTGCCTGAATCAGGTCGGGAATGCCAGCTATAAAGGCGGCAATTAAGCAAACCTCAAATTGCACTCCAACTGGACCACGCCGAACGGCTTTGATGGGCCGGTGCCGGTCCGACTTTGCGACGACCTACGGCGCTCAGCCTCCGCCATCGGCCAGCAGGAAATGGGTGAGGGGATAGTAATTGCAGGTGGGCTTGCTGGTGACCGTGCTGAGGGTGTAGCTCTCGGCGAAGGTCCCGGCATCGCCGGCCGAAGGGCAGACCGCCTTCCGTTTGATGTAATCCTTGATACTGGCGAAAGTGACATCCGCCGAGGCCGCCTGCCTGTTGTCCAGTGCCCACTGCTGCGTGGCGTCGTCAATCTGCCGCAGGTTATTGATGCA
>JAPLUA010000415.1 GCA_026397855.1 Verrucomicrobiota bacterium
CCCGCGCCCGCCCTGGAACGACTGGCCTCGGACCTGCCGAGTCGCACGGTGGAAAACCTCTTCTGGCTCGGCCGCTACACGGAGCGGCTGGAGCAGGTGCTGAGGCTGTGCCGGTCAGCCCTGGGCCACCTGGCGCCTGAAGCCGTGAACGGCCGGCCCGAAGCCTTCGCGGAACTGCTGGCCCGCCTCGGCCTGGCATCCCGGCCCGAAGCTGATGGAAGCGTCCACGAACACCTGCAGCGGGAACTCCTGGCAGTGCTCTACGAGGAGGCCCGCGACCCGGGCGTGCGCGAGCTACTCAAGCGCATCCACACCGCCAGCTTCAGTGCCCGCGACCGGCTCTCCGCCGACACCTGGCGCATCCTCAACCGGCTCGGCTTTGACGCCAGGACGCGGCCCGGCCACCTGCCGCTGGTTCTTGCCGGGGCGGTGCTGAATAACCTCGTGCACGACTTGGCGGCTCTCAGCGGGATGGAGATGGAAAACATGACCCGCGGCCACGGCTGGGTCTTTCTCGACCTCGGCCGGAGGATTGAGCGCGCCGTCGCCGTCGCCCGCCTCCTGGAAGCCGCCCTGCACTGCGCCGCCAGGCGGGAACTGCTGCTCGATCCCCTCCTCGAAATCACCGACAGCGTCATCACCTACCGGCGGCGCTACTTTGCCGAGCCGCAGATCGCCGGCGTGTTCGACCTGCTCCTGCTCGATGCCACAAATCCGCGGGCACTGGCATTTCAGCTCGCAGTTCTCGAGCGCCACGCCGCCAGCCTTCCCGCCGGACCGAGCCCGGAAGGAGTGGATCAGTTCCGGCAGCGCCTGGCAGCGCTCAGCACGAAGCTGGCTCACTTCCGTCACGAGGCCTTCGACGACGCAACCCGCCCGGACGCAACCGTCGAATGGCTGACCGGCTTCGTCTCGGAGCTGGGCAGCCTCTCCGACCTGCTCACCCACATTTACTTCAGCCACGTCGTGCCCCGCGTCAGTTGAAATGAAAGCCCAGCTTTTCGAAGTCACCCACCGCACGACCTACGACTACCAATCGCCGGTGACCATCGCGCATCACTTGCTGCGGCTCGCTCCGCGACCGATGCGCCGGCAGTTCCGGCTCGCACACGAGCTCGACGTGGCGCCGGCACCTGCCTCCCTGCACTCCCACACCGACTATTTCGGCAACGAGGTCACCTTCGCCATCTTTGAGCCGCGTCGCGGTGGGCGCCGCCTTCATCCCGGACCCCGGGGAAACCCCGGCGTGGGAGAGCGTCCGCAACTTGTGCCGGACCGATCTCTCGCCGCCCGTCCTCGAGGCCGGCGAATTCACCTTCGGCTCCCCGCTGGTGCCGCTCGACGCGCCCTTCATCGATTACGCCCGGGAATCCTTCCCCGCAGGACGCAGCCTGCTCGATGCCGTGCTCGACCTCACTGCGCGCATTCACCGGGATTTCCAGTTTGATCCAACGGCCACGACCGTGGCCACACCGCTGGCCCGGGTGCTGGAGCAGCGCCGCGGGGTGTGCCAGGACTTCGCACATTTGCAGATCGCCTGCCTGCGCGCGCTGGGTCTCCCGGCCCGCTATGTCAGCGGCTACCTCGAAACCGCCCCGCTCCCCGGCCAGCCCAAACTGGTCGGCGCCGATGCCTCGCACGCCTGGGTCAGCTTCTTCTGCCCGGGCCTCGGGTGGATTGACGTGGACCCAACCAACAATCTCCTCCCCTCCATGCAGCACATCACGCTCGGCTGGGGCCGCGATTACGGCGATGTCAGCCCGATCCGCGGCGTCCTCGTTGGAGGCGGGGATCACGCCCTTAGCGTGGCGGTGGATGTCGTCGCCCTCGGCGAGGTGGACGAAGCAGAGCCCCCGGAGCAGGGGTAGTCACTCCTCTCCCGACGGAGAAAGCCGCGCTCTTTCCCGTGCCTCCTCGCCCCTGAAGATCGCAGGACGGATTCGAAAACTCGTAGCTGCCAACGTCAGTTGGCGCTGATCTGCCCCAGGAAGGAATACTGCGCCAACTGACGTTGGCGGCTACGGCGGCGCAATGTTCTGCGCTGGCGATTCCGGCGGGAACGCCTGTAAAACGTGCTGACTGCGTCTCGCGGAATCCGTGCCAGGCTGTCAGGCCGGGCAACAAGTCGCATTTGCAAGTCATTGTGAATCAAATGGCTGGAGAGATGGCTGAGCGGTTTAAAGCACACGCCTGGAAAGCGTGAGTGGGCTTATACCCCACCATGGGTTCGAATCCCATTCTCTCCGCCAACTTCACGGAACCCAATAAAATCAGGGTTGTTTTAACATTTCCTTGGATCGGCGGAGAAAGTCATAACACTAAGTCATAACGTGTTCAAACTTCTCACTCCGATTTAAGGCCGTTCAAGGCTGTCCGGAAGAACCAAACTGAGACTAAGCCAGAGCACCCAAATTGAACCTGTTTCCGAGCCCCGAGAAACCCTACGCTACGCCAAGGTAAAAAAGCGTTCCTGAGGATAGTTCAGCCCATTTGACATCCCGAGAACCCGACCGATATTGCTTTGGCTGACATGGACGCAGGTA
>JAPLUA010000153.1 GCA_026397855.1 Verrucomicrobiota bacterium
GCTGGAGGGGGATGTGGGGGAGATCTTTCCGCCGGCTGTGCAAGCGGCTCTCGCGCGTTAGTCGGAGCAATTCAGTTGCACGCCACCTTCCCCCTCACCCCGGCCCCACTGCCGTTGAATTAAGGAAGTTCCCGCGCGCGACGCGGCGGCTTCCCCCTCTCCTCCCGCCGAGGGAGGAGAGGGTCGGGGTGAGGATGGCCGTGCTAACCCCGCCGATTCCCCTCACCCCCACCCTCTCCCCGTCCGACGGGGAGAGGGAGAAGGCACGGCAGCTTTGGGTGTAGTGTATGCTGCGGACTCCTCAGTAGGGATGCTGGAGAACCGGAGATATGAAACAACTGGTAATTCGGACTGGGAGCAGGCAGGATTAGCACCATGCTTGCGCTCGCGCTCGAAGCTGTAAAGATCAAGACTCTGGCCCGTCGTCGCCTTGTGCCCGGCACCGAGGCCGACTCACGGGACGCGAATGGTCATCTCGTCCTGGCCCAGGCGCAACGAAGCTGAGGATTTCCAAGATGCTTTGGTTTGGGAGAAATAAAGAGCCACAGCGGTTCTACCTGCTGCCCGGGATGGGCGGCCGCGCGCTGCGAAGGAAGCAACGAGTCTTCTTGCGGTGGTCGATTGCGATTGGCCTGGTGGTTTCGGGCGTCGTGACCTGTCTTCTTTACTTCATGAGCCGCGGTCGGTGAGGCTTGATTCCCACTACTGCTACATGCGGCTGCGGACGAAGATGAAATAGGCCACCAGCGCCGCCGCCATAGCGTAAGTCAGCCAGACGACGTCACGGCCTTTGCCGCTCAGCAGCTTGATGATGGGATAGCTGATGAAACCCAGCGCGAGGCCGTCGGCGATCGAGTAGGAGAGCGGAATCCCGATCATCGTCAGAAACGCCGGCACGGATTCGCTGTAATCCTTCCAGTCAACCTTGGCCACGCTCTGAATCATCATGGCGCCGACGAGAACCAGCGCGGGCGCGGTGATAGGCGGGTAGCTGCCCACCATCGCAATCAGCGGGCTGAAGAACAGCGCCAGCAGGAAAAGCGCGGCGACCACCAGGCCGGTCAAACCCGTCCGCCCGCCTTGCTCGACGCCCGCGGCGCTTTCGATGAAGCTGGTCACGGTGCTCGTGCCCAGGGCCGCCCCGGCGACCGTGCCGATGGCATCCGAGAGCATCGCCTGTTTGGCGCGCGGCAGCTTGTTGTCCTTGATGAAGCCGGCCTGTTCGCACACGCCGATCAGCGTGCCGATGGCATCGAACACCAGCATGAAGAGGAACACGAAGATGAACGGCAGCATCTTGGGCGTCAGCGCGTGGGCCAGGTCCATTCGCAGAAACGTCGGCGCCAGCGAAGGCGGTGCCGCCACGATGGCTTTGGCAAAGGCAAATCGCTGGACAAGCAATGAACCGGTCACTTCCGGCGCCGCCGCAATCGCGCGCGGCAAGTGCGGCAGGACCAGTTTGAACACCACCGCCAGCGCCGTCGCACCCACGATGCCCCACAGGATCGAACCGCGCACCTTGCGGACATGCAGCGACGCCGTCAGCAACAGCCCGGCAAAGAAGACCAGCAAGTCGGGCGAGGTAAAATGTGCGTTCAGCTTCACCGCCGTGCCGGGGTCTTTGAGAATCAGCCCCGCATTCTGCAGGCCGATGAACGCGATGAACAGGCCGATACCAGCGGCGATGCCGTTCTTGAGGCTGGGGCTGACGGCGTTGAAGATCATCTCGCGCAACCCCACCAGCGATAGAATCAGAAACAGCACGCCGGAAATGAACACCGCGCCCAGCGCCACTTCCCACGCATTGGCAAACCCCGCCGCCGCAGCCGCGGGTATGGCCGAGAACACGAAGAAGAAGTTCTCCCCCATCCCTGGCGCCTGGGCGATAGGATACCGGGCATACAACGCCATAATGGCAGTGGCCAGCGCCGCCGACAGGCATGTCGCCGCCGTCACTGCGCCAAAATCCATGCCTGTCGGTTGGCCGAACATCGCGCCGGACAGCACGGCTGGCTGGACAAAGATGATGTAGGCCATCGTCAGGAAGGTCGTCACCCCCGCAAGCACCTCGGTGCGCGCGCTGGTCTGGTTCCCGGACAGGCGAAAGAATCGTTCAAGCATAGCCGTTTGCATCCCGCAAACAGGCTGGAATCTATGAACGGCACCGGGGCTTTTCTAGGAAATTCTTACGCCGGCGCGAAACCGGTTGACACGCCCGGGGCACCGGAAGATGATAGGATTACAATAAATGCCGCGAGGTCTGCTGCAAGCTAGCAGCAGCAGTCGGGGCCGGAATACACATAAGCAACAAAAGGCCCGCGCGCGGGCCGGAACCAAATTGCCATCCAATCCTTGAGAACCCCATCCGAGCACCCTCCGGTCCGCCCCGCCACCCGCCGATGGCTGCCGGCCCGGCTCGTCCTGGCCCTGCTGCCGGCCGCATTTCTGCTGGCCGCACACGCCGCCGCACCGCCGCTCAGCCTGCAGAAAGCGATGCTGCCAATCACCGATGCAGCGCAGGTCGTGCTCCCGGCCACGGACGTCGCCGCAGAGTTGGCGGCCGATGCGAAGGACGGCAACGTAACTCCATTGCGGTTCGCAGTCCCGCGTCCCGTGGCACTGACCCCGGCCAATTGCGGCACCTGGGAGCAGGTCACTGATGGCCGGCTGTGGCGGTTGCGGGTGGTTTCCACCAATGCCACCGATTTGAACTTCGGCTTTGCCGAGTTCCGGCTTCCAGAGGGGGCTACCCTCCACGTGATCTCCGGGGCCGGCGATTATTACCAGGGCCCCTACACCACGGCAGACAGCCAGGCCGACGGCCAGCTTTGGACGGCGGTTGTTCCCGGGGAGGCGGCAGTGCTCGAGCTGTTTGTGCCGGCCGGGGCACAGGAGGAGCCGCAGGTCCTCCTGATGCAGGTGGGGACTGGCTACCGCGATTTCTGCCGCCCATGGAAGGGCACCAGCGCCCCGAAGGCCGAGGGCACCTGCAACAACGATGTCATCTGCCCGGTGGGAGTCCCCTGGACCAACGAAATCCGGAGCGTCGCGGTCTATACCAAGAACGGGGCCTGGACCTGCACCGGGACGCTGATCATGGATGTGCCCGGCGACTTCCGCCCCTTCTTCCTCACGGCAAATCACTGCGGCCTGAGCGCGGCGAACGCCAGCAGCGTGGTGGTGTATTGGAACTACCAGTCCGCGACCTGCGGCACACACGGTCCGGGCTCCCTGGCCCAGAACCAGAGCGGGGCCACGTTTCGCGCGGCCAAGTACGACGTGGACTTTGCCCTGATCGAGCTGGCCCGCAACCCCGATCCCACCTTCCGGGTCTTTTACTCGGGCTGGGACCGCTCCGGCACGGCGCCGAACGGGTGCGTGGGGATCCATCATCCCGACTGCGACGTCAAAGCCATCAGCTTCGCCAGCGGCACCCTGCCGACCGTGGACAGTTGTATCGGCACCGGCGGCATCGGCACGCACTGGCAGGTCACCTGGTATTCGGGAGTAACCGAGCCGGGCTCCTCGGGCTCGGGGATCTGGGATCCGGCGAGCCACCGGCTGGTGGGCACGTTATCGGGGGGCGATTCCTCATGCAGCCTGCCTGCCGGGCCGGACTGCTATGGGAAATTCTCCCTCGCCTGGGCCAGCGGGACGACCGCGGCTGACCGGCTGCAAAACTGGCTTGATCCCCTGAACACCGGCGCGACATTCGCCACCGGCGCGAACCCCGCAATGGCACCTGTCATCGTGCCGGCCGCCAGCTCCCTGATCGCCGAGGCATGCAGCCCCACCAACGGAGCCGTGGATCCCGGGGAAGCCGTCACACTCAGCTTCAGCCTTCAAAACACCGGCACGGCCCCAACCACCAACCTGGTGGCGACCCTGCTTGCGACCAAGGGCATTGTCTCCCCCAGCGGCCCCCAAAGCTATGGCGCCCTGCCTGTGGGCGGGGCTGTGGTGGCACGTTCGTTCAGCTTCACCGCTGCGGGCACCTGCGGCGGAACCCTGCTCGCCACGCTGCAGCTACAGGATGGCACCAACAACCTGGGCACGGCCGCTTTCAGCCTCATGTTGGGACGCCCGGTGGCGGCCTTAGTCGAGAATTTCGACGGCGTCACCGCCCCGGCACTCCCGTCGGGATGGAGCAGTTCCCCTGCCGGCGTTTGGGTGACGACCACCGCGCAGCGCGACACGCTGCCGAACTCCATCTCCGCACCCGACGCGGGCACCATCACGGACTACCAGCTTACTTCCCCCCTGATCCCGATCAATTCCGCCATCTCCCAGCTCACCTTTCGCAACTACTACAACACCGAATCCAGCTTCGACGGCGGGGTGCTTGAAGTCTCGATCAACGGCGCGGCCTTCACGGACATCCTGACGGCGGGCGGATCCTTTACCAGCGGCGGCTACAACGGCACCATCTCGATCAAATACAGCAATCCATTGGCCGGCCGCTCGGCCTGGACCGGCAACTCGGGCGGCTTTGTCACCACCATGGCCAGCCTGCCGGCCTCGGCGGCGGGCGGAAATGTCCAGTTGCGCTGGCGCCTTGGCACCGATTCGAGCGTTGCGGGGACGGGCTGGTATGTGGACACGGTCAGCGTGAACGGCAGCACCATTTGCTGCACCGACGGACCGCCGAGCGGGCTTTACATCACTTCCCAGCCGCAGAACCAGACCCTGACCTCGGGATCGAACGCGGTGTTCAATGTCACTGCGGCGGGCACCCTGCCCATCAGCTACCAGTGGCGCAAGGAAGGGGTCCCCCTGGCCGATGTCGGACGCATCAGCGGAGCCAGAACCTTCACCCTGACGCTGACGAATGCGGAGCCCGGTGACATGGGAAACTACTCGGTCATGGTCAGCAACATCACCGGCCAACTGCTCAGCTCAAACGCGACCCTCCTGGGCCCCTATCCTCCAGTCATCCTCAAGCAGCCTGCCAGCCAGCGAGTCGTGGCAAACTCCTCCGCTGCGCTGACGGCCAGGGTTGCCGGGATCGGGCCGCTCACATTCCAGTGGCGCAGAGAGGGGACCAACCTCGCGGATGGCGGCAAGCTCAGCGGTGCCACCTCCACGAACCTCGCAATATCCAATCTCCAGATCGGGGAGTGCGGGCATTACTCGCTGGCTGTCAGCAATGCCTACGGCGGCACGATCAGTTCCAACGCCCTCATCGGCTTGTCGCCCCTGGCCGCCTGGGGCCGCGACGATTACGCGCAGGCCACGATCCCCGGGGGCTTGAGCAACGTGATCGCCGCGGCCGGCGGCCTCTACCACAGCCTGGCGCTTCAGGCAGACGGAACGGTTCGAGCCTGGGGGGCCGGCATGATCAACTCAGGCGTCGTCCCGCAACTGGGGCAGGCAATGGTTCCAGGAACATTGAGCGACGTCTCGGCGCTGGCGGCAGGATACTATCACAGCCTCGCGCTGCAATCGGACGGCACGGTGACCGCCTGGGGCGCCGGCACAGCGAACACGGGGGTTAGCCCGAACTATGGCCAGGCAATGGTCCCGGCCGCCGCGAGCAATACCATCGCCCTGGCGGCAGGGAGCTATCACAGCCTCGCCCTGCGGGCGGACGGCACCCTCATGGCTTGGGGAGCCGGAACCAACAACACCGGGGTGTCGCCTCATTACGGGCAGGCGATAATTCCACCGGGCCTGAGCGACGTGGCGGCCGTGGCGGCAGGCGGTTACCACAGCCTGGCCCTGCGGGCAGACGGCACGGTGGCAGGATGGGGTGCCGGGTCGGTCAACACCGGGGTGACCCCCAACTACGGACAGGCGATGGTGCCCGAAGCGCTGAGCAACGTCGTCATGATTGCGGCCGGGGGCTACCACAGCCTCGCGCTGCTCGCGGACGGCACGCTCGCGGCGTGGGGCGACAACACCTATGGCCAGACCAATGTGCCAACCGGCTTAACCAACGTGGCAAGCATCGCCGCCGGCCGCTACTTCAGCCTGGCGCTGAAGTCTGACGGAACCGTCGTGGGCTGGGGAAACGACACCTACGGCCAGGCCGACACACCCAACAGCCTGGCAAATGTGGTGGGAGTTGCCGGTGGCGGTTTTCACGACCTGGCGTTGGAGAATGGAGGGCAGCCTTATGTCACCGTGCAACCGTTCAGCCGGACAGTGGATGCCGGTGCCGATGTGAGGTTTGCCGCGCTGGCAGCAGGAATCCAGCCATTGACCTATCAGTGGCGTTGCAACGGCGCCGACATACCAGGCGCAACCAATGCCTGTCTTGATCTGGCCAACGTGCAGGCTGACAGGGTCGGCAGTTACTGGGTCGTGGTCAATAACCGCCTCGGCACCGCCAGCAGCGCATCCGCAGTCCTTGCCATCAAGGGCGTCGTCACAACGCCCTATATTGATTCCCTGAAATGCCTCCCGAACGGCACCTTCCGGCTGCAGGTCAGCGGCGGGCCGGGCATGTTTGAGATTGAAGCTGCACCGCAGCTTTCCGGCTGGACCCGGCTGAGCACTGTCACGGCAGCCGGCCCTGTCTTCCAATACACTGACCCGAATACGAACCAGGCCAGCCGGTTTTACAGGGTCAGGTTGGTCCCGTAGCTCACAGGCGCCGCCCGAGGCATGGGACGATCCCGGAGCCCGAAAGGGCTCGCATTAAAGCTGTTGTCTGCACAACGGGAGTTGTATAAGTTGCAGTCGCGAATGGTTCAGCACCAGATCATCAACCAAGACCGCCTGCCCCAATGAACGAACACTCACAATCCTCAACACGCGGCTGGACCGTGGTCCTCGCGGCACTCGGCGTCAATTTAATCATCGGCTCGCTTTACGCCTGGAGTGTCATGGGCAAAGCCCTGGCCGGCCAGTGGCATTGGACCAAAACCCAGGCCATGCTTCCCTTTGCCACCTGCACGGCAGCCTTTGCCGTCACCATGATCTTCGCAGGCCGGTGGCAGGACAGGATCGGCCCGCGCTACGTGGCCACGCTGGGGGGCATCATTTTCGGGCTGGGGATGGTGCTGTCTTCATTCGTCCACACGTGGCTGCCGATGGTCGTCACCTTCGGGTTGGTGGGAGGCATCGGCATCGGACTGGGCTACTCCGCGACCA
>JAPLUA010000248.1 GCA_026397855.1 Verrucomicrobiota bacterium
ATTCAGCGTTTCAAGCATGGACTGGCGTTCCACCGCCCATCGCGGGACCGTGCACCGCTGAGACGAGGATCGGCCGCCGTTCCGTCAGGCCGGCTCCTTACACGATTACGCCCCGGCTCGGCGCTTTTCGAGCCCGAAATCGCGCGTGCTGTTTTTCGCCCGGTGCGGTATACTTCCAGGCACTATGGCAATCATGAAATGCAGGATGGATCACTTGCCGAAACTGCGGTCGCCCGGGCTTTGGGCCTCCGGGCTATCCGTCATCTTGCTCGCAGCATTGGGCGGCGGGTGCGCGAGTTCAGACAAGCAGAGAGCCGATGCCGGCCCCGTGCCTGAAGCAATCCCCGCCCCGGCCCCGCCCACCTTTCTGAGCGGCCCCGTAGCTGTCCTCCTGACGAATGTGGACGGGTTTCGCGCACGGGTGGTCATGGAAACCACCCCGTCGGCAGGCGGAAGCGACGCGGTTGCCGGCGAACTGATGGGCCGTGACGGCAAGCTGCTGTTCGCGCCGCAACCCGGCACGCCCAGGAACAAGTATTCCAAGGTGGAGGACTTCAGTTACCTGTGGAATGTGCACGAGAGCCGGGGCTTTTTACTGAGCGGCCCCTTGCAGGGCTATGCGCCGATCTCTTCAAGTGTCCGGGTCACCAACCTGGTTGCCGTCAGCGGCACAAACGGCCCGTCATCCGACAAAGTCTCCGGCTACCTGTGCCACAAGACCGAGGTCAAGGCGATGACCAGCGACGGGTCGGAATCGGTCTTTCAGGTCTGGCGAGCGGCGGATTTGAGGGAGATGCCCATTCGCATCACCGGCGTTGCCGGCGGGACGCCATTTGTCCTGAGCCTTTCAAAGGTCCGTATTGAGACGCCGCCGGAGGACCTCTTCCTGCCGCCGGGCGATTTCACAAAGTACAGCAGCAGCGAACTGATGATGCACGAGCTCGTATCGAGGCAGCACAATCTCAAACGGAAGCGGGGCTGGGAGGCTCCCCCGACCGATGATGTCGGCTTCCAGAATCCCACGGGTCCCATGCGCCAGCCTTAGCCCGGTGGCCGGCAGGGCGTTCAGGCGGGGCCGCGCTCGAGGCGCGCGATGCGCTGCTCAATGGGCGGATGGGTGGCGAACAGGGCCATCAGGCCGCCGGCCTCGCCCGAGATCTTGAGCGACTGGAAAGCCTGGGCCTGATGCGCCTCGGCGGCGGCCACCTCAGGGTTGTGGAGTCGGCCGAGGGCATGCAGGGCGTTAATCATGTTCTGGCGCCCGGCCAGGCTTGCGCCCCCCGCATCCGCCCGGAACTCCCGCTGGCGCGAGAACCAGCAGACCACGGTGCTGCCCAAAATGGAGAAGACGATCTGGAATACCATCACCAGCAGGAACTCAATCATCCCGCCGCCACCCTCGCGGTCGTCCCGGGAGCGCAGGGCCTGGCCGATCACGAACGCCAGCACGCGCGACAGGAACAGGACGAAGGCATTCACCACGCCCTGGATGAGGGTCATGGTCACCATGTCGCCGTTGGCGATGTGGGCGACCTCATGTCCCAGCACCCCCTCGACCTCGCGGCTGCCCATGCGCTGCAGCAGGCCGGTGGAGACGGCCACCAGCGCGCGCGATTTGCTGGGGCCGGTCGCGAATGCGTTCACATCGTCGGACTCGTAGATGCCCACCTCGGGCAACCTGGGCAGGCCGGCGCTGCGGGCGAGGCCGTGGACGGTGTCCACCAGCGCCTGCAGGTGGGGATCGCTGGTATTGGGCGGGATCACTTTGACTCCCATCATCCACTTGGCCATCAGCCGCGAGAGCGCCAGGGAAATGAACGCGCCCCCGAAGCCCCAGACAAGGCAGAACATGGCCAGGCCCGCCAGCCCGCCTTGAGGGAAATATCGGCCAGCGCCGAGCAGGCCCAGCACCAGCGTGATGGTGGTCATCACGAGTATATTCACGGCCACGAGCAGGAAGATCCGCTTTGTCATCTGCATGATTTTCATCCCAGCTTGTTAATTCAGTTCAGGCCGTACGTCAACCCGTTCGCGAGACGGCACCGGGTTCCGAAGCAACCACCAACGCACAGCGAATGTTGTTGCGGCCGGTTCTTAACATCTATGCTGGTCCACGCTCCGGACGCAATCGTCCAAACTCCACCGGTTCGGGAGGTCGAACGTCCCCAGCGAGCCCAAACCTCCCGGGAAACCGGTGGAATCACCGCTTGCGTGGACGCCGGCCCTGCGGGTATAGCTCAAGAACATGACATTAAGAACTGCACTCGTGCTGGCGGTCGCTGCCCTGACCGCTCAGCCTGCCCCGGTCGCCGCCCGTGCGGATCGGCCCAACATCATTCTCATCCTGGCAGACGACCTCGGCTTCGGCGACACGGGCTGCTATGGTGCAAGCCGGATTCCGACGCCGAATGTGGATCGCCTGGCGCGGG
>JAPLUA010000304.1 GCA_026397855.1 Verrucomicrobiota bacterium
GGTTATGGCCCCGCCATTGAGGCCAGGCGCCAGGCAGGTTTGCGGGTTGGCCATCAGAGCGGACGAGTTTGCCGGCCAGGACAGGGTTGCCGCGGGAGGCCGTTTCCGCGCCTGGCCCCTGGTCCGTGCCGGGGACGCGCAAAGACAGCGGCTTTCCCGGCCCGCGCGCCAGCCAAAACGCCAGCGAGGCCAGGGCGATCACCGCCAGTCCCCCAGGAACCACCAGGCCCGGCTTTGCAAACGCGAGTTTCTTCATCTGGCCCCCGTTGTACCGCGAATCATGCCGCGGGTCGAGCCCCGCCAGGCATAAAAAAACCGGGCCAGTCAGTCAGGGGGTGACCGAAAAGCCCGGGGAATTTCGAATAAGTACAAACGTAGGATTACGGGGACCGCCGGCCCGGGCCTGTACCTGGACCCGGGACCGAAATTGTTCGTGCTGACAAAGAGCAGATTACCACCGCCAGCGAAATTGTCTCCAGAGGGCGTAATCAGCTTCCAGTTAATCATACCCCCTTATTATTGTCAACGTCTAATAAATAAGTATTAAAGCGCCTGTTGTCCAGAATTAACCTGCCGGTCCCGAATTCAGAACATTCCTGTTTACACCAGTGCCGGGGTTGTTATTATAGCCCGGCAACACCGGAAGCATGACATGAAAAAGATTGAGGCCATCATTAAACCTTTCAAACTTGAGGACGTTAAAGAAGCCCTGTCTGCGCTTGGCGTGGAAGGCATGACCGTTTCCGAGGTCAAAGGCTTCGGTCGGCAGAAAGGCCACACCGAGATCTACCGCGGCAGCGAATACACCGTCGATTTTCTCCCGAAGATAAAGATTGAAGTTGTCCTGGCGGATAGCCAGGTGACCTCGGCGGTTGATGCAATCGTCAAGGCCGCCAAGACTGGAAAGATCGGCGACGGAAAGGTGTTTGTCAGCTCGATTGACAACGCAATCCGGATTCGGACCGAGGAAACCGGCGAGCAAGCCGTCTAGCCTTTCCCGGGGGCCGCGCCCGAGGTCAACGCGGGGAGCATCCGGTATCGGGCAAGACGGAGGCGCTTCGTGCAAGTATTATTCAGAAGCACAAAAGAAAAAATGTCCCCTTTTACTGGCAGAAAATGCCCTGTGAATAACTCGTGAATAAGAGTTAATATGTTGTCCTCGCAACTTGCCGCCGCATTGCCTAAAAACATTGGTCGGGGCTGCAGTTTTGCCCTGCCGGACTTATCTGGGATGGACCGGGGTTTTACAAAAGCCCTTTCCGCTTATGTAAGTATTTGAATTTTAGTAACTTAACTGACACAATAGGGTCATATAGAACGGAAAAAACGGTATGGAACTCAGATTTTCTTGGCAGATACACGAGCGGTTGCGGCGGATGGGGACCAGGACCGGTTTCCGGAGTGCGGTTGGCGCCTAGGTGAATAAAACGCCTGAAAACAGGGCTTTGGGTAAAGATTTGATGCAAACCTCCGCGGAAAAAACCTGGTGTGCGGCACTGGAGCACCTTCGTTCCATGCTCAGCGCTGACACGTATAATCTTTGGTTTGCTCCATTGCGCGCAAGTGGTGAGGATCAGGACAGCCTCACGCTGGAAGTGGCCGACGATTTTTGTGAAGTGTGGCTGAAGGATAATTACATGGCGCTCTTGCAGGAGGTGCTTGCGCTGACCTCCGGACGGCAACTCCAGGTCAAATTCAAAGTCGGCGCCGGACAGGCCGCCCCGGCAGTGGCGGCTCCCCGCCCGGTGACGGACACAAAAGCTGCCAAACCCGCGCCCGAACGAAACTCCATCAACCACGACCCCGGCTTCAATCCGAAGAACACTTTCGACACGTTCGTCGTCGGCGCCAACAACAACTTCGCCTGCGCCGCCGCCCAGGCGGTGTCCAAGGACCCCGGCAAAGTTTACAATCCGCTGTTCCTTTACGGCGGAGTCGGTTTGGGCAAAACCCATTTGCTCCACGCGATCGGTCACTTTGTGGTTGGCCACAAGAAAGGCGCGCGCGTAGCCTACCTTTCCTCCGAGAAGTTCACCAACGAGTACATTGACGGCATCCAGAACAACCAACTCGCCCGGTTCCGCAAGAAATACCGGCAGACCGACGTGCTGCTCATTGACGACATCCAGTTCCTGGCGGGCAAGGAGCGGATCCAGGAGGAGTTCTTTCACACCTTCAACACGCTGCACGAGGCGCACAAGCAGATCGTGCTGACCTGCGACCGCCCCGCCAGCGAGATCCAGAACCTGGAGCAGCGGCTGATGTCCCGCTTCGAGTGGGGCCTGGTGACCGACCTGCAGCCCCCTGACGTCGAAATGCGTCTGGCGATTCTCCAGAAGAAGGCCCAAAGCATGGGTGTGCAGCTATCCGAGGAAATCATGAACTTCCTCGCCCACCGGATCCGGACCAACATCCGCCGTCTGGAAGGCGCGCTGATACGCGTAGCCTCGTATGCCACGCTGACCGGCAAGCAGCTCTCCCTCGAGGTGGTGGAAGGGCTCCTGCGGGAAATCCTCAACGAGGAGGGGCGCTACTCGGTCAATATCGAGGTCATTCAGAAGAAGGTCGCCGAGCATTACGATATCCGCCTCGCGGACATGACCAGCAAGCGCCGGCCCGAGAGCATCGCCTTTCCGCGGCAGGTCGCCATGTTTCTGGCGCGCCAGATGACGGAGACCTCGCTGAGCGCCATCGGTGAAGCCTTCGGCGGCCGCGACCACGGCACGGTCCTTCATGCCTGCCGCCTGGTCAAAGACCGGATGGAAGTGGATGCCAATGTCCGCCAGGTCGTCAGCTACCTGGAAAAAGCGCTGATGCGCTGAGTGCAAGTCCCCTTCAAAAGCCGCCAGCCAACCAGCCAGCCCATGCGGGTTTCGCTTGCGGGTATTGACGCTTGGCCCGGCGAGCGGTTGCTGAGGCGTCGCAGGTAACCCAACACCCTTGGCGCCCCATGCCTGCGATCGAAGTCAGCAATCTCACCAAAGCCTTCCGCACCTACCGGAAACAGCCCGGCTTCTCCGGCGCGGTCAAAGGCCTGTTCCGCCGCCAATACGAGCAAACCGTCGCGGTCAAGGATGTCAGCTTTTCGGTCGAACCGGGCGAACTTGTGGGATTTCTCGGGCCGAACGGCGCCGGCAAGACCACCACCCTGAAGATGCTGGCCGGCCTCCTTTATCCGACCAGCGGCACGGCTCACGTGCTCGGCTACGTTCCCTGGGAGCGGGATGACGGCTACCGCCGCCAGTTCGCGCTGCTGCTCGGCCAGAAAAACCAGCTCTGGTGGGATCTCCCGGCCCGCGAGTCGCTCGACCTGAACGCCAAAATCTACGGCATCCCGCCCGCCACCCTGGAACGGACCATCGCGGAGATGGGGGAGCTGCTGGGCGTCCGCGACAAGCTCAACGTCAGCGTGCGCGAGCTATCCCTGGGCGAGCGCACCAAAATGGAGCTGATCGCCTCGCTCCTCCACCAGCCGAAAATCCTCTTCCTCGACGAACCGACCATCGGGCTGGATGTGGTCTCCCAGAAGATCGTCCGCGAGTTCCTGCGCGCCCATAATGCGAAGCAGAAAACGACGATCCTGCTCACCAGCCATTACATGGCCGACATCCAGGAACTCTGCGACCGCGTCATCATCATTGACCACGGCACGATCTTCTTCGACGGCCGCCTGAACGAAATCCTGGATCGCTTTGCCGATTCCAAGCTCATCACCATCCAATGCGAGGGCACCGCCAGCTTCTCCGCTCAGAATCTCGCGAAGTATGGAGAAATCGTGGCCCAGAATCCGGGCAGCATCCAGCTCAAGGTCAAACGCGACCGCGTGATCCCCGTCTGCAAGGCGTTGCTGGACGAGCTGCCCATCAGCGACATTGATATCCAGGAAGTCCCCATCGAGGAGGTCATCCGCCGCATCTTCGCGCGCTGAGACGGATGCCGCCGGGCTGCTCCCCCAGGTGAACCGGGAAAACACGTGCCAGGACGCGCGCTTCTTCTCCCTCTCCTCCCGCAGCGGGAGGAGAGGGCCCAACACGCGCTCCGGGACTAACGCATCTTCCCTCCATTCTGTCTAGTCCGGGTCCTTATCCGACCCCATCCGGTTCTATCCGTGGTCCAATTCTTCCGGGGCCCACAGGGTGTTTTCTCTCTGCGTTTCTCCGCGTTGCTTTGCGTCTCTGCGTTAAGTCCGGTTTGCTCCTGGCCGCGCTGTGCTCCTCGCGTTTCTGCAGTTTAATGGGATCGGCGCAAAAAAAGCTTTATTCAGAGCGGCAAAAGCCTGAAAACACAGGGATGCAATTGACAAAAATCGTTCGCTGGGGCCGTTGGTGCCCGGCTTTGATGCTTCTAACCGCCTTGCTTGCCGCCTGCTGCGGGTGCCAGCACGTCTCGCATTGTGCCACAACAACGAAGTCGCCGACGGGATTCACCGCGCTCTTCAACGGCACCGACCTCGCCGGATGGCGCGGAGGGGAAACCTTCGATCACCGCAAGCTGATGGCGATGCCCGCCGACCAGCGCGAGGCCCAAATCGCGAAGTGGACGGAAACCATGAAGGCTCACTGGCGCGTGGAAAACCCCGGGGCGGTCAACGCCCGCCAGTGCGCTTGCGCCACCACCGACAAGACAACGCAAGGCGCGGGTGCGGCGGACTTGATCAGGAAATCGGCCGGGTGCGGCTCAAGCCGCCCCGAACTGGTCAACGACGGCCAGGGCGCCTACGCCACCACGGAGAAGGATTACGGCGACTTCGAGCTGCTCCTTGAGTACAAGACGGTCCCCAAGGCCGATTCGGGCATTTACCTGCGGGGCTGCCCCCAGGTCCAGATCTGGGATTACACCGAGCAGGCGAAGTTCCCCCTGGGCGCCAACAAGGGCTCCGGCGGCCTCTGGAACAACAGCCCCGGCGCTCCCGGTAAAGACCCTCTGGTCCTGGCCGACAAGCCGTTCGGCCAGTGGAACAAGGTCCGCGTCCTCATGGTCGGCACGCGCGTCAGCGTCTGGCTCAATGGCAAGCTCGTGGTGGACCACGCCCTGCTCGAGAATTACTATGACCGCAAGACCCCGGTGCCCCTCAAGGGGCCGATCCAGCTCCAAACCCATGGCGGGGAAATTCGCTGGCGCAACCTGTTCGTGCGCGAAATCGGGTCGGACGAGGCCAACCGGATCCTCGCCAGCCACGGCAATGACGGCTTCCGCTCCATCTTCAACGGCCGCGATCTGACCGGCTGGGCCGGGCCAACAAACTCGTACCAGGTGGTTGATGGCTCCCTCCAGTGCCGGCCCCACGAAGGCGGCACCCTTTACACCACCGAAGAATACGGCGACTTCATAGCCCGCATGGAAATCAAGCTGCCGCCCGGCGGCAACAACGGCCTGGCCATCCGCTACCCCGGCCACGGCAATACTGCCTATGACGGCATGTGCGAACTCCAGGTCCTCGACGACAATTACGAAAAGGCCACAGGCGACAAGATTGACCCGCGCCAGGCTCACGGCTCGGCTTACGCCATGGTCGCAGCCGCCCGCGGCTACCAGCACCCGATCGGCGATTGGAACTTCGAGGAGGTCACTGTCCGGGGCTCGAAGATCAGGGTCGAGCTGAACGGCACGGTCATCCTGGACTGCGACCTTTCCACCGTGAAGGACTTCATGGCCGGGCACCCGCATCCCGGCAAGGATCGCACCAGTGGCTCCTTCGGTTTCGCCGGGCATAACGACCCCGTCGCCTTCCGCAACATCCAGATCAAGCCGCTCTGACCTCGGCCGGATTCAACCTCAGGCGCTCGCGCCATGTCCGGATTTTAACATTCGTGAGAGCTGTTGCCTTAGCGGTCGCCATAGCGTGTTGCCTCGGTTTGGAGCGACCAGGCTTCGGCCAGGTAAATGTGCTCACCTGGCATAATGACCTTGCCCGCACGGGCCAGAATACCAACGAAACGCAAATCACGTTGGCGAATGTTAACACCAACAGTTTCGGCCGATTGTTCTCCTATGCGGTGGATGGCCAGGTTTATGCCCAACCGCTTTACGTCGCCGGCTTGATCATTCCAGGGCAAGGGGCCCGGAACGTGGTCGTCATCGCCACGCAGCACAACAGCGTTTATGCCTTTGACGCGGATGGCAATGGTGGACCCAACGGCGGGCTGCTTTGGCAGACGAACCTCGGACCCTCCGCGGTGACCCCCAACAACGACTTTGGCAACCGTTACGGCCCATTCCACGACATTACCCCGGAAGTGGGCATTACCAGCACCCCAGTGATTGATCTGGCCACGGGCACCATTTACCTGGACGCGTTCACACATGAGGGCCCGGTCTATTACCACCGCATCCACGCCTTGAACATCACCAACGGAACCGAGCAGCCCTATAGCCCGGTACCGGTGCATGCGTCCGTAGCCGGGCGCGGAGTGGGCAGCGCCAGCGGAGTGCTGGCCTTCCAACCGATGCAACAGGTGCAACGCACGGCGCTGACGCTCGCCGGGGGCATCTTGTATGTGGCGTTCGCCGGGTACGCGGACACCGATCCCTATCACGGCTGGGTAATCGGGTTCAACCCCCGCAACCTCGAACAACTGACCAACTACGTGTTTAACGTAACACCCAACAGCACGATTGCGGCCTTCGGCCCCAATGCGGGCGAGGGTGGGATATGGATGAGTGGCGCCGGGCTGTCGGCAGATGCCGACACCAATCTTTATTTCATTGTGGGCAATGGAATTTTCAACGCCAATACGAACGGGACAGAATACGGGGACAGTTTCTTGAAGCTCTCCGCCGTTGATCGTTTAGCGGTGGTGGACTATTTCACGCCGTTCAACCAGGCGGACCTGGCAGAAAAGGACTGGGATCTTGGCTCAGGCGGCGCCTTGTTGTTGCCGGACGAGGTGGGGAGTGCGGCGCATCCGCATTTGCTGGTCGGCTGTGGCAAAGAGGGGCGAATTTACCTACTGGACCGGGACAACCTGGGCCATTTCAATCCGACGGATGATAGTCAAGTCGTGCAGTCTTTGCCGCAAGCGGTGCATGGCACCTGGAGTTCACCCGCCTACTTCAACCAGAGGATTTATTTCCAAGGCGTGGACGAAGGCATGAAAGCGTTCGCGTTTACGGATGGGCTCCTTAACCCGGTCCCCGAGTCTTACTCAATCATGCCTTTCGATTTTCCTGGGGCCACACCTGCCATCTCTGCGAATGGAACAAACGATGGGATTGTTTGGGCGGTGCAGACCGACGGCGCCAGCGTCGGCTTGCCGGCCATCCTGCACGCTCGGGCGGCTACGAATCTGGCCGTGGAACTTTTCAATAGCCGCCAGGCAGGGAACCGGGACACCCTTGGGCTGGCAGTCAAATATGCGGTGCCGACGATTGCGAATGGGAAAGTCTATGTCGGGACGAGTCACCAGGTGGATGTGTTCGGCAACGGCAGTTTCGTTCCCGAGCCTGAGATCGTTCCAGCCGGTGGCCTGTTCAGCAATTCGGTTGTGGTGACGATCACGAACTCAATGCCCGGCGCCAGTAATTACTACACGCTGGATGGATCCCAGCCCACTACCGACTCGCGGCTTTACACCGAGCCGTTCCTCCTGACGAACACCACGGTGGTAACCGCCCGGGCCTTCAAAACGGGCTCAGTCCCCAGCGCCGTCGTTAACCCGGTCTTCCTCAACCGTGCCTCGCAGCAGTATGCGGCTGGCTTTCTGCGGCAGGATTATTACTCCGGAAAGACCCGGCCAAACCTGGAAACCCAGGCATTTTCAACACCTCCGACCTTCACCCGTTACCTCACCCGATTTGAAGAGCCCTCCATCCCCGACTTGAACTACACGGAGCGGGTCAGTGGCTACTTCCTCCCGCCAAAGACGGGAGATTATGTCTTCTTCATCTGCGCGGACAACGACGCCGACTTGTTCTTGAGTACGGATGCCACACCCGCACAGAAGCATTTGATCGCCACTGAAACGGCATGGTCGAACAGTCGGGCGTGGGCCAACTCGATCGGTGGCAGTCTGCTGACCTCGAGACGATCCGATCAATTTGCCGGAACCGCCTGGCCGGGGGGAAACAGAATCACGCTGGCGGCGGGTGCCCGCTATTACATCGAAGGAATCCATCACCAAGGCGGCGGCGGGGCCGCTTTCGCGGTTACATTCAAGCTGTCCGGGGAGCCGGATCCAGCCAACGGCGACGCGCCGCGGTTGACTGGCAGCGTGATTGCGGCCGATACCTACGATAACACGGTCATCACCATCACCTCCCCTCCGCAGGACGTTTTTGCGGTCTCCGGCAAAACGACCGCGTTTAGTATCAGCGCTACCTCAGGTTATGTCGGAGCCGACCCCAGGATCGCGGGCCCGCCTATTTCCTATCAGTGGCAGGCGGCGCCCGCCGGCTCTTCCGCTTTTGCAAACATCCCGAATGCGACAGGCAGTTCCTATTCCAAAGGTCCGCTGACTCTTTCGCAGGATGGCACGAGGATTCGAGTTCAACTCAAAACCCTTGGGGCCAGTGCCGACAGCCCGGTCGCGACGCTCAACGTGGGAGTGGCTCCGGGAATCACGAGCGGGCCGTCGAATATCCAGGGCGATACGCTCTCCACCGTCGTGCTGAGCGTGAGCGCGGTGGGGACGACTCCGCTGAGCTACCGGTGGTTGAAGGATGGAAGCGAGTTGGCGGACAACCTCCGCCTCAGCGGCACTCGCGGATCGAGCCTGACCATCAGCAATCTGCAACTAAGCGATGCCGGCCGCTATAACGTGGTGTTGACGAACTGGTTCGGCCGCGCAACGAATCAGCCGGCCGCAACCCTCGCCGTCCACGAAACATTGGCGCCGAGCTTGATGATCACCAGCCACACCAACCTGCAGGCTCTCGCCGCAACGCAGATCACATTGGCCGGCACCGCTTCGGATGCGGGCCGCGGTGACAGCGGCATCGCCTCCGTGAAGGTCAATAGCCTCACGGCCTCCCAGGGCACGGTCAACGGTTCTGCAACCGCCAATTGGAGCTGCCCCATCACTCTCACCAGCGGAACCAACCTCATCCGAGTGGTCGCTAAAGATACCGCCTCCAATTCGGCGACCAATATCATCCGGCTGATTTCAGATGCGACGCGGCCCAGCGCCGCGATCACCTCTCCCACGGCCAGCCGGCCCTGGGCCAACGGCGTGTTCATTCTTCGGGGCACCGCCCAGGACAACCGGCAGGTGGCGGCCGTATGGTATCAAGCCCGCGGAGTCTGGCGTGTAGCTTCCACGACGAACAACTGGACCAACTGGATGGCCGACCTCGCCGTGGTCCCCGGGACCAATGTCATCAGAGCGTATGCCGAGGACTGGGTCGGCAACCGTTCGACGACCAACAGCGTGTCCGTCTTCTTCTCGCTGCCGCATCCGCTCAGGGTTCAAGCGACCGGCCAGGGCTTGCTGACCCCCGATTACAACAACCGGATGCTGGAGATTGGGCGATCATACACCATTACGGCTACCCCCAGTCCCGGTTATCTGTTTTCCAACTGGATCGGAAGCGCCCTCGCGGAGAGGGTCATTTTTACGAATACAACCAGCCTGACTTTCCTGATGCAGTCGAATCTGGTCTTGCAGGTCAATTTCGTAGTCAGCCCTTTCCTCCGGGCGGCGGGCACGTATCAAGGATTGTTCTACGACACGAACGGCGTGGCGCAGCAGAGTTCGGGCTTTGTCAATGCACTGGTTACGAGTGGCGGCAGCTTCAGCGCCAGGCTGCAGCAAGGGAATAACAGTTACCCTCTCGCCGGCAAGTTCTCCGTTGATGGCAGCTTGCTCGCCTACGCTTCGACGACTGGGGGCCGAACGGCGATTTGGCTGCAACTGGACCTGAGCAGCGCCGATGCATTGAGCGGGGGACTCAGCAACGCCAACTGGACGGCGGGATTGTGGGCCAACCGGGGAGTTTACTCCGGCAGCTTCCCATCGCCTCAAGCGGGCCGATATACCCTGGTGCTGCCCGGCACTGATTCGACAGGGCAACCGGCTGGTCACGGCTTTGGGACGGTGACCGTGGATGCGAGCGGCAACGTGAATTTCAGCGGCACGTTGGGCGATTGGACGAAAGTGACGCAGATGACCCTGCTATCGAGTCAGGGGCAGTGGCCGCTTTACCAGAGATTCTATAATGGCAAAGGTTCGGTGCTGGGATGGCTGGCGCTCACCAATCAGCCGGATCAGGACATTGGCGGCTTCCTGAACTGGATCAAATTGCCGGGAGGGTCAACGCCGCTCTATCGGGCGGGGTTTACAAACGAACTTTCGGCAACCGGGTCGAGGTATGCGTTCACCAATGGCGCGCGGGTGTTGGACCTCACGAATGGAACGGTGGTCCTGGCGAACGGTAATTTGCCGGATAGTATTACCAACCAGTTCTTCCTCGGGACCAATAATCTGGTCATCGGCAGCAATGGGTTGAATCTGAAGTTCACCACCTCCTCAGGTCTCTTTCAAGGAAGCACGACCAACGGAGCAGGCAAGAGCATTTCAATCAGCGGCGTGCTCCTGCAGAAACAGAACGCCGGCTTCGGTCAATTCACTGGAACCAACCAAAGCGGGAGCGTCTCCCTGCACCCGCGGTAACTCTCGCGACCCTGCACAGCGCGGGCAGAGCAGCTCCAGAGTTGGGCCGATCCCAACCAAGCTGGAGCCTGGGTGCCTGAGATCCGAAATCCGAGGGCCGGGAACCGAAGGAAGCCCGAAACCCGGAAGCCGAAGCAAGATCATTGTCGGCGCAGCAGTTCAACCGGCATTCGCGAATTCAGATCTCCTTCGGTCTTCGGCCGCGCCGCGTCACTGGCCCTGAACCGAACGGCGCCCGCGCAAGCTCCATTCTCGACGGAATGCTCCTGAGCGGTTATCGTCAAGCCCATGAGTTCATTTGCCACCGTTCAGGTGCCGGACGCCCAAGGCCACTTTGGCCCTTACGGCGGCCGCTATGTGCCCGAGACCCTCATGCATCCGTTGCAGGAGCTGGAGGCCGAATACGCCCGCTCCCAGCAGGACCCGGAATTCCGGCGCGAGTTCGAATATTACCTCAAGGAGTTCTGCGGCCGCCCGACGCCGCTCTACTTCGCGGAGCGCCTCACGCGCGAGCTGGGCGGCGCAAAGATCTACCTCAAACGCGAAGACCTCCTGCACACCGGCGCGCACAAGATCAACAACTGCATCGGGCAGATCCTCCTGGCCCGGCGCATGGGCAAAACCCGGATCATCGCCGAGACCGGCGCCGGCCAGCATGGCGTCGCCACCGCCACCGTCGCCGCCATGTTCGGCTTCAAGTGCGTGGTCTATATGGGCGCGGTGGATTGCGAGCGCCAGGCCCTCAACGTGATCCGGATGAAAATGCTCGGCGCGGAGGTCGTCGCGGTCAAGGCCGGCCAGCAGACCCTCAAGGAAGCCATCAACGAGGCCATGCGCGACTGGGTCACCAATATCCGGTCCACCCACTACATCCTGGGCACCGCCTACGGCTCCCACCCCTACCCCCTCATGGTCCGCAACTTCCCGCGCGTCATCGGCGACGAAGCCCGCCGTCAGATCCTGGAAAAGGAGAAACGCCTCCCCGATCTGCTGCTTGCCTGCGTCGGCGGCGGCTCTAACGCCATCGGGCTATTCTATCCCTTCTTGCAAGACGAGGCGGTCAGGATGACCGGCGTCGAGGCCGGCGGGGAGGGCATCATTGCCGGCAAGCACGCCGCCCGTTTCCAGGGTGGTTCGCTCGGCGTCCTCCAGGGCACGCGCTCGTATCTCCTCCAGGACGAGTTCGGGCAGGTGCAGCTCACCCACAGCATTTCCGCCGGGCTCGACTACGCCGCCGTCGGTCCCGAGCACGCCTGGCTGCGCGACCAGAACCGCGTCTCCTACACCTACGCCACGGACACCCAGGCGTTGGATGCCTTCCAGAAGCTCGCGCGCCTCGAGGGCATCATTCCCGCCCTGGAAAGCTCCCACGCCATCGCCGAGGCCATCCGGGTCGCGCCCGGCATGGACAAATCCCAGATCATCATCGTGAACCTCTCCGGCCGCGGCGACAAGGATGTCGCCCAGGTAGCCAGCAACCCTCAATTCGCCGCCAACACCTCGTTCAGGCCGTAACCCCCATAGCCGCAAATGCCGTAACACAACGCAGACTTTCAGTCCAATCAAGCACAATGAGCGACATTATCTATCCCCGGAGCCCACGCGAGACCATGTGCGGCTGGATGCACCTGCCGCGGTTCATTGACAAGATTCGCCTGCACCTGGCGGGCAAGCTGCACGCGGATTACCAGGCGAACCTGACCAAAGGCTTCGACGGGCTCTGGCTCGAAACGGCCGGCGTCAAGGCTGAGCAGTTCATCGAGGTGGTGCGTAATAGCATCACCGACGGCCAGGTCTGCGATTGGGTGTGCCGGAACGCGCCGCAGCCCGATTCGGTGAAAGCCGCGCATCGCGATCGGATGCTCAACTATCCCGCGAAGGACGACGCCGAAATGCAGGCGCGGCTCAAGCTGCGCAAGGAACAGGCGGGAATGGGCGGCCGGGACGATATCCGGTCATTCGTGGACTTCATTGACGCGGACGAGAAGCGAATCTGACGCCTCGCGCGTTGCAAGGGGAGCCCGCCCGATGCCCCGGGCCGAACCGCAGGCGTGCCGGTGGCGTTTTGTGCGCGTGATGCTTCGCAGGAGTTACGATGGAGGTTCGAAGGGGCTTCGATGGGGCTTCGAAGGGAATAAGGGGAAATCGGGTGTTTGCGACGGCTTTCTATCTGCGCTCGGGCGGCTTGACCGGCGTGCTTAGTTCCTGCCTGATCTCCGCGAGCATCTTCTCCAGGCGGCGGCCGTATTCGACATAGTTCCTGCGCATCGCGTCATCGTTGGAGGCCTTTGTCTGCGCGTCGTGGAAAATCACCACCATGTGCGGTTCGATGGAGAGGCCGGCGTCGTAGCCGCGGGCGAGGGCGTCCTTGAGAATGTCGCGCACGCGGCCCTGCCCTTCGCCGGGCCAGTTGTAGTCGGCGTCGTTCCTGGCGGGGTTCCAGGTGGCATCCTTGATGTGGATGTGCGCGGTGTGATTGCGCACGTGGGTCCAGAATTCCCACGGATCCTGCTTCGGCCACGGCTTGGGGCTGGAGCGATCCGCGTTAAAGATGGGGTTGGCGGTATCGAATACCCACTTGAGGCCGGGGCACTTGTCGAGCAGCTCCAGCGCGTGCTGCCAGCTCATGCCGCCGTAGTTCATGCAATTCTCGTGGACGGGCTGGATGCCCGCGTCCAGAAAGCGGCTCGTCACCTCCTTGACGCGACGGAAAACCTCGGGCGGGATGCTGAACTCCTCGTCGCCCGGCTTGAAGCTCATGATCCGGATGTATTTCGTGCCGAGCCGCTGTATGCGCGGGATGGCGCGCTTGACCTCGGCGAGCGTGATGTCGAACGGGTCGCCGATTTTCTTGGACCAGTTCATGATCGTGGAGCCGAAGCAATAGGCGCCGATGCCGGCGGTTTCGAGCTTCCCGACCGCAAGGTCGAAGGCGGGGTCCGGGATGTCGTGGAAGTTCGCCTTGGCGAAGCCCGGCACCTCGACGCCGCGCGGTTCGAGATGTTTCCAGCCGAGTTCCTGCGTGGCCTGGATTTGGCCGTCAATGGTGTTGGCGCCTTCGTCGCCGATGCCGGTAAGGATCATGGAGTGTGTGGGTTGTTTTTGGCTGTTTGAAGCGTCTTTCAGAAGCGTACTCTCTGGATATCAAGGATGCGGATCTCGGAGACGAAAGCGTCGAGCCAATAGACAATCAGGAATGGCCGGTTGCCCCATACGCTCAGAACGCGGCCGGTGGGGTCTTTGGTGTGGTAGTCTGCTTGGCGCTGCGGGTCGGCTCGCAACTCATCAAATGCTGAAAGCAGTTTCCGGCGCTCTGCCGCCCGGCTGGAGACAAAGAACTGAAAGGCGGACTCATCCATCACGATTTTCCAGGACGCCATCAGAGGCCCTCGGCTTCGAGCGCGTCATGCACGTGCTGGACCTGTTCCAGTGTCACCTTGTGGCCGGCATCCATGCGCTTCATCCGTTCGGACAACAGCGATTGATAGGCTGGATCGGCTGCCTGCGCACGGTGGTGCAAATAGGCCGCCGCAAAGAACCGCTCTTCGTCCGTCATCCGATCAATGCTGTCCCTAATCTCGGCGATGCTCACAACTCAAGCTTAATCCCTTCGAGCGGCTGGTGGCAAGTCCCTGGTTGGGCCGTTGCTGGCCCCATGCGCATCTTCGATTTCTCCAAGGCTGTCACCAATGGGCGAACGGAGCGCGGACATTCTTGTCCGCTCCCCGAGCGCAGTCAACCTCCAGGCGGACAAGAATGTCCGCGCTCCAAAAAACCGGAGATGCGCACGCCGGCCTCCGGCTCATCGCTTGAACGACTTCGTGAAGTCCTCGTTCGACACTTCCACCACCTTCTTCTCAACAGTGGACTCCGCGATCAACTGGTTCAGCTTCTTCTCGTATGCCGCGCTGTCCATCGGCATTGCCACGGTTTGGCCCAGCAGTGAAGAATACAGGATCACGTTCGCCAGCTCGACCGAGTGGATGCCCTCGGCGCCCGGGGCGATCAGCGGCTCGCCGTCGAGGATGGCGTTGACGAAGTTCTGCATCAGGGTGGCGTGGGGGTTGGTCGCGTTATCGAACGGGATTTGCAC
>JAPLUA010000346.1 GCA_026397855.1 Verrucomicrobiota bacterium
CATAAGGGCAGTGGTTCATGGACTGCCTAGGGGCGGCTACGTAGAGGTATGTTTCTGCCCTTGTTTCATAGTGACTGGTGAGGGTTGGGGCGGCGCGGTCGAGGGATCGGGCCGCCTTTTTGTACACCGGAAGCCGGCACTCCGCAATCAGGCCGGCCGAGTCTTTCCCGGAGGTTCCACCTCGTTTACCACGAGAATTGCTGCATTCCGTCGTGAGCCAATTGCTGTGCCACGTTGAGCAGGGCATCCTTGTCCGCCGGCTTTTCGCGCATGGACAGCGGATTCTGGCAGCGGTCTCGGGGGGCCCTGACTCGATGGTGCTGCTGCGCCTGCTGCATGGGCTGGTGCCTAGGTACGGATGGCAATTGACCGTCGCCCACCTGAATCACCGGTTGCGAGGCCGCAGCAGCGACGCCGATGAGCGGTTGGTCAGGCGCACCGCGGAGCGACTGGGACTGCCGGTCAGGGTCGGGCAGGTGGACGTGCGCAGCGTCGCCCGGACGCGGCATCTGTCGCTGGAAATGGCCGCGCGAGATGTCCGGCACGATTTTCTGGCGCGCACCGCAGCGCAGTTTGAGATCCCCACGATCGCCCTCGCGCATCACGCCGACGACCACCTGGAATTGTTCTTCCTCCGGCTCCTCCGCGGCAGCGGTGGTGAGGGGTTGGGCGGCATGAAATGGCGGAATCCCTCGCCCGTCAACCGGCAGGTCGAACTGGTGCGCCCGTTGCTTGACCAGCCGAAGTCCGCGCTGCTCATCCTGGCATCGGAATTGGGGGTTCGCTTCCGCGAAGACGCCAGCAATGGGTGCCTGGATATTCAACGAAACCGCATCCGGCGCGAGTTGCTGCCATTGCTCCGCGCCAACTATCAGCCAGCGCTGGACAGAATAATCCTGCGAACGGCGGATATCCTCGGAGCTGAAGCCGATTTCGCCATTCAGTCTGCTTCGGATTGGCTGGATCGGCGGCAGCAACGGAAAAGGCCAGAATCAACGGTGCCGCCGGCGGGAGGGGACAAGGATCGGGCGCGATGCAGGCAGCCGGAAATCCTGCATCTCCCCGCCTCGTTTGACGAGTTGCCCCTGGCTGTGCAGCGCCACGTTGTGCGGCTGCAACTGCTGGACCAGGGCGTTGTGGCAGACTACTCCCTTGTCGAGCAGCTCCGCAGGGCTCCCGGCACAGCCGTGGACATCGGTCCGCGCCCGGAAGCGTCCGGTGTTCGGACCGGCTTCGTTGGATTGTCTGCAGCCTTGCCCGGCGCGCTTGATGCCGGCCATGCGGGGGATGACATGAAGGCTGAAAAGCCCGAAGGCGCTCTGTTGGCCGTCCGGGATCCCGCCGGCGCGGTGCGGTTGAAATCGCCCCAGGCAGGCGAGTTCAGCCCGGAATCCGTCGAAGTGGCCCTGGAAGGTGGGCCTGGCAAGGTGGACTTTGGCGGGGCGGTGATCGGTTGGCGGATCGGTCGCAACCGGTCGGTTGAGCTTCCGCGGCGGAGCCTTGGGCTTGAGGTGTTTGATGCCGACAAGGTCGGCAGTCCCATCCGGTTGCGGCATTGGCGGCCCGGCGACCGTTTCCAGCCGATCGGGATGGCTGTTTCCGTCAAATTGCAGGATCTGTTCACGAATCTCAAAGTTCCCCAGGACCAACGCCGGCGGCTGATTGTTGCGGCTGCCGCCGACGGCGAGGTGTTCTGGGTGGAGGGCGTTCGGATTTCCGAGCGGTTCAAGCTGTCAAGGGGTTCGATCCGGCGGTTGAAATGGCGATGGGAGAGGGCTTAAATCCATTAGTTGCGGCCTCAAGCCGCCCATGCTAACTTTGCGCAGCCGACTATCGAAGATGTCTGACAATAATAAACCTGGCGACGACGAGCGGAACCCCCGGAAGAGCGGTGAGTTCAGGGTGCCACCTCGTACATGGATCGTGTGGATTGCAATCTTTGGAGGCATCATTGTCCTCATGCTCTTCAAGGATCGCATGGACTCCCCGGCGGACGTCTTGAGCCAGTTTAGATTCGAGCAGCTGGTCAATACCAACGGCATTGTACAGGCTACGATCAACTACAATCCGCAGGGGTCGGCCCTGAACGACATTGTTGGCAAGTATTACAAGATGGACGGGGCAAAGCGGGTTGAATTGCCGTTTCGCGCGAGGGCGAGGCTCTACCCCGAGCTGGAGAAAAAGCTGCTCACCCTGGAGCAGTTCGAGCCCCGCGAGCCCAATACCATGGTGTTCAGCTTCCTGGTGAGCGTGTTACCCATCATCGTGATCGCGGCCCTCATCTGGTTTTTCTTTATTCGCCAAATCAAGATGGCTGGCAAAGGCGCGCTGAGCTTCGGCAAGAGCAAGGCCCGATTGCTGGCCAAGGAGCGGAACAAGACAACCTTCAAGGATGTCGCGGGCATCGAAGAGGCCATCGAGGAGGTATCCGAGCTGGTCGAGTTCCTCAAGGACCCGAAGAAGTTTCAGCGCCTGGGCGGGCGCATTCCCAAGGGGGTTCTCATGATCGGCCCGCCGGGCACAGGAAAAACGCTTCTGGCCAAGGCCATCGCCGGCGAGGCGGATGCCGCATTCTTCAGCATCAGCGGGTCGGATTTCGTGGAGATGTTTGTCGGCGTGGGGGCCAGCCGCGTGCGCGACATGTTTGAACAGGCACGGCGGAACACGCCCTGCCTGGTATTCATTGATGAAATTGACGCGGTGGGCCGCAGCCGCGGCCACGGTCTGGGCGGCGGGAACGATGAGCGCGAGCAGACTCTCAACGCATTGCTGGTGGAGATGGATGGCTTCGACACTCAGGAGGGCATCATCATCATCGCAGCCACCAACCGGCCCGATGTGCTGGACCCCGCATTGCTGCGCCCCGGCCGATTTGATCGCCAGGTTACCGTTAATCTGCCCGATGTGCGCGGACGTGAGGCCATCCTGAAGGTCCATGCCAAGAACGTGAAGCTCGCGCCAGCGGTTGACCTGTCGGTCATCGCGCGCGGCACCCCCGGCTATTCCGGCGCGGAACTGGCCAACCTGCTCAATGAGGCGGCGCTGCTGGCGGCCAGCACCAACAAGAAAGCGGTCAACATGGAAGAACTGGAGGAGGCCCGCGACAAGGTGCGCTGGGGCCGGGAACGCCGCAGCCTGGCGATGACGGATGAGGACAAGAAGTTTACCGCATGGCACGAGGCCGGCCACGCCCTGATCAACGTCATGCTGGAGCACACCCATCCGCTCCACAAAGTCACCATCATCCCCCGCGGCCAGTCGCTCGGATCGACCATGTCGCTCCCCAAAACTGACATCCTGAACCGGCGCCGCAAGGAGATGCTCGACATGATCGCGGTCATGATGGCGGGCCGCATCGCGGAGGAAATGATTTCCGGGGACATCTCCACCGGTGCCGCCGGCGATATTCAGCAGGCCACGAACATGGCCCGCGCCATGGTCACCCAGTAGGGCATGAGCGACCGGCTCGGCATGGTGCAGTATGGCAGCGATGACGAATACGGTTTCCTGGGCCGGGCCTACAGGACGGCCAAAGACCTTCTGACAGTCAACTATGACAAGCTGGAGTTGATCGCCACGTCGCTGCTCGAATACGAAACCCTTGACGGCCAGCAGGTGCAGGAAATCGTCCGCACCGGCAAGTTTACCCCGCCCCCGCCCGCACCGCAGGTTGATCCTCCCCGTGGCGCGCCGGCAGGCACGCCGCTTCCGGAGACACCGACCAAGTCCGCTCCCCCGGAGTTGCCGGGGCTGGGGACGCCCGCGCCGGCCACGGCGTAGGGCGGGAGCGCTCCGCTTTTCACGGACGAGCCAACTCACGTTATCGGAGCGCCAGCATTCTGCCGGCTTACAACGCACGGGCCCGGATTGAATTCCCCGTTCGACATTTCCGGCTTAATTCCTTAGCCTCAGCGCATGATTGTTGCGCCTTCGTTGCTAGCCGCCAATTTTGGCCGCCTTGCCAGAGAAACCGAGCGGGTTGACTGCTCCGGCGCCGACTGGCTGCATCTGGACATCATGGATGGGCATTTTGTGCCGAATATTTCGTTCGGCCCGGATGTCGTCCGGGCGCTTCGTCCGCTGACGCGCGTGTTTTTCGATGTGCACCTGATGTGCTCCAAGCCCGAGATCCTGCTGGAGCCTTTTGCGCGGGCCGGTGCCAGCCAGATCAGCGTGCATGTCGAGCTCGGTGATGCTGTCACCCAGCCCCTCTGGAAGATCAAGTCTCTCGGCAAAAAGGTGGGGCTGGTTGTCAACCCCCCGACCGGCATTGCGATGGTGCAGCCCTACCTTCAGAAAATTGACTTCCTTCTGGTCATGACGGTCAATCCCGGCTTTGGTGGGCAGTCGTTCATCCACGAGACGCTGCCCAAGATACAGCAGGCTGCCGCATGGCGGCGCGAAAGGAAGCTCGGCTATCATATTGGCGTGGATGGCGGCATTGACTTGCGGACCGCGGCGGAATGCGCCCGCGCCGGCGCCGATGCGTTTATCAGCGGAACCGCGCTGTTCCGCCAGCGCAGCCTCCGGGCCGCAGTCGCCAAAATGCGCAAGATTGTCCAGAACGCACAAACCTCCTAGAGCATACTCATGAGCATTAA
>JAPLUA010000061.1 GCA_026397855.1 Verrucomicrobiota bacterium
GAACCGGTCCGGCCGCCCCAGGTCCACCGTCACAAACGCCAGGCACATCAGGATGGCCGCCACCGCCAGCAGTTCGCCAAAGATCACCAGGTCGTGCAGCGCCTTGTTGTCATAAATATAGACGGGGATCACAAGCATCGCCGCCGCCGCCGCGACCCCGACCATGAACGTGAAGTTGGCGATATAAACACCCCAGGAGACCTGGTCGCTCATGCCGGTCATGATGAGCCCGTTGACGAACTGCCGCGCGTAGGCATTGATGCCCAGCAGCACGACGATGCTGAGGAAGCCCATCCACGCGTAGTAACGCCAGTCGCCCACGAAGGCGATGCGCCCGCACCGCGTGAGGAATACCAGGTAGTTTCGTATCTTGTCCCCGAGGCTCATACGTCGAAGTAGTAGAAAAACCGTGGCGAGGTCCCGAGTTCCTCTTTGAGTTGGATGAACACCCGCTTGGTTCTCAGGATGTAGGCCCAGGTAGGACATTTTGGGGTTCAGCCGCTCTTTCGGGATCGAGGGGCGCGTCCAGTTGAACCGCCGGGCGAAGTAAGGGCACGCGGCTTCGCAATACCGGCAGCCGATACACCAGTTGTAGTCAATCACCGTGATGCCATCGGTTTCCTGCCAGGTCGCCTTGACCGGGCACACCTTGACGCATGGCGGGTTCTTGCACTGCTGGCACTGGATCGGCATGTAGAAGAACCCCTTCTCGGGGACCGACGCCGGCGCGTAATTGTGATCGCCCTTCTCCGTGTCCATTGATCCGTGCGGCATCTTGAGGACGCGGATATACTGGATCTCCGGGTTGCGCGACTGGTTGTTCTCCCCCACGCAGGCATGGACGCATTTGCGGCACCCGATGCAGCGGGTGAGGTTCAGGCAGTAAACGAACTCCACCCCGTTCATGGGCTTGTAATCGCGCACGTCGGGCCGGACCTGGTATTGCTTCTCGACCTCGCGTGTGATGCGGTCCAGCACCTTCTGCATCTCCGCCGGCGTGAGCTCCTTGTAATACTTCTGCAGGAACTGCTCGGGGGTGACGTAGTCGCCAAGGTGGCGCAGCGGGGCGAGGCTGGCGGCGAGGGCCGCGGCGCCGGACGCCATCACGGCGGAAGTCAGCAGGAAGCTGCGCCTGGATACGTCCGCGGCCGGGGGATTGTTGTCAGGCATTAGTGGTGCTCCGGGTTGGCCGGGGTGTGGTTCTTCGCAAGATTCGGATGCAGCAAGTGCGGTCCGGGCGCGGGTGCCCGCGGCGGGAAAGGCGGCGAGTGCGGGTTGTGGCAGGAGGTGCAGACCTTGCGGTCAATCGGGCCGGCATCGCGCTTCCAATACCCGCTGGTCCGCCCATGCACGCCCGCCTCCCAGTCGCGGTAGGTCGGGCCGTGGCAGCTGCCGCACAGCGCCGGGCTCTCCGAAATCTTCAGGTGCCGGCCGTCGCGGGTCTGCAGCGCCTCCAGGTTGCTTTCGTCATGGCAGTTGAAGCAGTTGTTGTTGCGGTGGTGCCGGCCGTGGCCCATGACGATGTCCTCGTGCTCCTTCGGCACAATCACGTCGCCCTCGGCGTTCAGCTTCAGCTTGGGCGGGTTCTTCTTGTCGTGGCAGGCGTAGCACTCCATGCCCGAGATGTCGCCGCCGGTGCGGATCAGGTCCGCCGCCGACATCCGCGCGGTGGCGGTGCTGATGAAGTTGGTATCCACCAGCGGAATGGCGGGCCCATGGGCCACAGCCACTCCGGAGGTCGCGACGAATGCCCCGCACAGCCCGAGGAAAGCTACGCTCAGGCCCGTCAGCACCCACCAAGTTTTCCCAATGGAATCCATTAGGCGCCCAATCTAGTGAGCCGCAAGAATCCGGCTTTGCATTCCTTGGCGAAAGTTTCGCATTTCTTGGCCTGACCTCCAGAACCGAACACCACGCCCCCACGCCCCCACGCTCCCCCGCCCCCCTATTTCACCTGCCCCTGACGGAAGGTGGCTCCGAGACGCTCCAAGCCGGCAGAGCAGTCCCGGTCCGGCAGGCAGGCCTCGATAAACACCAGTTTATCCTTCGCCCCAACGGCCGTTCGCATGGCCTGCTCCAATTCCTCCTCGGTCGTGACCCGCAACCCGATCACGAACGATTCATCGCCAAACACAGCCGGCAGCTTTGCGTAGTGCCACATCTGGATGTTGTTGTACTTGCCATCCTGGTGCAGCTTCCGCTCGATCAGGTAGCCGTCGTTGTTGATGAGCACGATGATCCCGGGGCAGCGCTCCCGGATCAGGGTGGACACCTCCTGTGCCGTCATCTGGAAGGCGCCGTCCCCGGAGAGTATGAACGGCCGCTTCGCGGGCCTCGCCAGCGCCACCCCCAAAGCCGCGGGGGTGCAGAAGCCGATCGAACAATAGTAGGCCTGGACGATGAAGTTCTCGGCCTCCTCGATGTTGAACTCCGCCGCCGCGCAGAAGGCGTCGCCGGGCTCCGCAAGAAGGATCATCTGGTCGTCCAAGTAATGGTTCAGGCACTCATAAAGCCGGGGAGCCGTCAGCGCGCACGAGGGTTTGGCCGCGAAAGACTGCTTGGGATGGTGGGATTGCGCCGGGTGTGAAGCCTGGTAGGAACGGGGTCGGGCCGCCAGGGCCAGCTCCCGGATGAAATCCCGCAGCTGAATGTCGCGGTAATAGTGGCTGCCGATGCGGGCCTGGCCATTGCTGACGCTGATCATCCGCCGGGGATCCAGGTTGATGCTGAACAGCCCCGTATCCAGATCGGTCATCCAGGCCCCGAGCGACAGCAGGCAGTCGGAATCCTCCACCTGGCACCGCACCGGCTCCCTGCTCCAGGCACCCTGGTAAATGCCGGCAAACTGGGGGTGAAGCTCCGGGATGACCGATTTGCTGCTGAGCATGGTGGCAAACGGAAGCTCGATGTTCTCCACCAGGCCAAGCGTCTCGCTACCCAAGCCGAACCGCAGCAATTCCACGCCGGCGAGAATCATCGGGTGGCTCGCTTTGTTGAGAAGCCCGGCAGCCTCGGCCACGCACTCGGCGAGGCTTTCCGGGTTGGATGTCGGGGCGGCGACCGGCAGAAGCTCGCCGGGGACGCGGCACTTGGCGCGCGCGATATCGGCCGGGAGTTCAAGGTAGGCCGGCAGCTTCAGGGCGAGGCAATTCTGTATCACCCGGTCAATCTCATCCGGCGCGCTCTTGGGATCGGCCAGCAGGGCCGCGTCGGCCGTCATTTTCCGGTAGATATCAAGCTGCAGGTAGTAATTGGAAACCAGGTGATGCACCATCGCCCCCGACTCGCGCCGACGGGCCGGGGGCGCACCGTTGATGATGATCACCGGCACATGTTCCGCAAAAGCGCCCGCCACCGCGTTGAGAATGCTCAGCCCCCCAACCCCGTAGGTCACCACCGCCGCCCCGACGCCGTTCAGCCGGGCATACCCGTCCGCCGCGTAGCCGGCGTTCAGCTCGTTGCAGGTCCCCACCCAACGGATCGGGCTTTGAAGCGCCTGGTCCAGGAAATCCAGGTTGTAGTCCCCGGGAACACCAAACAGGTGCTTGACCCCGATCTGGTGCAGGCGGTCGAGGAGATAGCGCGAAACAGTGTAGTTCTCGTTCATAAATGCTTCTCTAAAGACTTGCCGGGCTCAGCCCTGAAAACCCCGGCGAAACGCCCCGGCATCCCGCCCAGGGGTGCGGGAGATCTCCCGGAAGCCGCCGGCTGCATCGCCCCGTCCGGGGACGTGCCGGCAGCCGGCCCGGCTCACGCGTGCGCGGCCGCCGCGGCAACCGCTTCCTCCGCGGTCGCCCGGATCTTCAGCAACTGGTCAAAGCCCGACAGGGTCAGCACATTGAGCACCATGGGGGTGAGGCAGCACAGGACAACGCAGCCGTTCACGGACTGCGCCTTCTTCGCCGTCACCATCAAACACCGCAGGCCCGCGCTGCTGACGTAATCCACGCCGGTCAAATCCAGGACCAGGCGCGCCTCGCCCGCACCGATGCGCTGCTGCGCGTAGGTCTCCATCGCGACCGCTCCGTGCGCATCGAGCCGCCCCTCGATGCGGCAGACACCTACCCCGCCTTCCGCCTTGTGGTCAATCTTCAGTTCACTCATAGATATGCAGCCATCGGCTCGTTCATAAGTATGGGAGCACGCT
>JAPLUA010000451.1 GCA_026397855.1 Verrucomicrobiota bacterium
ATGCCGAACTGCTCACGGAACTGGAGTCGAGCGATGCCTGGCAAAAAATCTCCGGCACGCAACGCGTCGCCATCATGAGCGCGGAAGGCATTGCCTCCGTGCCTGATCTGGAAGTCGGCTCGGACGAGCAACTGCTGTCCGCGCTCCAGCAGACGCCGGTGTCGAGCTGGAACGACAAGACGGCGGCGTTGACGGCGCGATTCCAGAACGCGGCGCGGAAGGCGGCAAAGCTGCTGGAACCTAAGACTCAATATGTGACGCTGACCAGCGGGCTGCTGCGGACGGAGGCCGAAGTGAAGGCGTGGCTGGGGGCACAGGAGACGACGCTGGTTGCCAAGCTGAAAGAAGGGCCAGTGGTCATCGGATGAAAGTTGTTTCGCTTAATTCACGGTTCTGCGGCGTTGACGCGACGCACACGATGTGGCAAAACCCTGCTTCATCCCTCCTGTTTGTTTCGACGGCAGGACGCGAGGCCGGCTCCTCGGGGTCGGCTTCTGCATTTCTAAATAAAGGAAGCGTCGAGTGGCCTTTCGGCCCGCGGTCGGGACAAGGAAACCCAACCCTCGGCGCAAATCGTTTCAACCCGAAAAAGAAACGTCCCGCTTGCGCAGGACGTCGGTCCGGGGATGCTATCCCCGGAGCGGTGCAGTGGGAGGATAATGAATATTGCATCCTGAAGCAAGACCGATATGAACTTTGACGAACTGGTGGAGATGATGGAGCGGACGGACGCCGTGCTCAGGCAGCAAGCGGCGCGGTCCATTGACCGAGCCTTGGTGGTGCGGAACTGGCGCCTGGGATGCCACATTGTGGAGTATGAGCAGAATGGTCTGGACCGCGCGCAATATGGGGAGCAGTTGATCCAGCGACTGGCGGATGCCTTGTCTGCCAGGCGGCGGCGGGGGTTCTCCTATCGTTCCATGCAATTGTTCAAACGGTTTTACCTCACCTATCGGGGCAATCTGCAGACAGGCTCTGCACATTCGCACCTCCCCGATGCGTCCCCGGAGGCAATTGTGCAGACACCGTCTGCACAATTGAGCCAGGGGTTAACTCTCACCAATGAGGCGGTGCTGAACAACCTGGCGGCAGGTTTCGCTCTCAGTTGGTCTCATTATGCCTTTCTGGTGCAAATCGCCGATGATCGGGAACGGCGTTTCTATGAAATCGAGGCCGGACGGGAGAACTGGTCGCTGGCTGAGTTCAAACGCCAGTTTAACTCCGGGCTCTACGAGCGGCTGGCCCTGAGCCGCGACAAGGCGGCCATCGAGCAGCTTGCGCAGAAAGGGCAGGTTCTCACCAAACCGACGGACGCAGTCAAGGACCCCTATATTCTCGAATTCCTTGGCTTGGAGGAGCGCCCGGCCTACTCCGAGTCGGATTTTGAGCAGGCCATCATTGACAAGCTGGAGCATTTTCTCCTGGAGCTGGGCAAGGGGTTCCTCTTCCACTCGCGGCAGTTCCGATTGACCTTCGACGAGAAGCATTTTTGGGTGGACCTGGTGTTCTACAACCGCTTGCTGCGATGTTTTGTCTTGTTGGACCTTAAGATTGGCGATTTGGCCCACGAGGACCTCGGCCAAATGCAGATGTATGTGAACTACTTCGACCGCGAGGTGAAGGCCCCGGACGAGAACCCGACCATCGGCATATTGCTCTGCAAAACCAAGAACGATGCCCTGGTTGAAATGACTCTGCCGGAAAACAACACCACCATCTTCGCCAGCCGATACCAGTTGTATCTGCCGTCGAAGGAGGATTTGAGGGCGCAACTGCGGGCAGCGGCGGAGGAGGAAGAAGCGAAACGACCCTTATGAGCACGCTCTCTAAAGAATTTCGGCGGCTGCTGGAAAACACGGTGCTGAAGGCGCGGGAGGAAGCCGAGCGCGGCGCGGCGGCGGCGCTGGAATCCTACGGCGTGGGCGAGGCGCGGAAGCCGACGCACTTGGATAAGGCCGGTGAGGATTTGCGCAAGAAGCTTCGCGCTCACGGGCGGCAGGTGGGCGACGTGCGCCGGCCTGATGAGTCGCAGGAAGTGAAGCGTCTGGTTCATGAGTGCGCCTATGTGCATTGGCATCGGATGCTGTTCGCCCGGTTTCTGGCGGAGAACGGATTCCTGATCGAACCGGAGTCTGGCTTGGATGTGGATTTGGATTTCTGCGAGGAACAGGCCCGCGAAAGCAATAGCGACAAGTGGGAAGTCGCGGCCGGGTTCGCGCAACGGATGTTGACGGGCGTTTTCCGGGCGGGTGATCCGGTGCTGCAAGTGCGGTTGCCAACCGAGTTCCGCAACCGGCTCACCGCCCTGCTCGCCAGCCTGCCCGTGGAAGTGTTCACCGCCAGCGATAGCCTCGGCTGGGTGTACCAGTTCTGGCAGGCGAAAAAGAAGGAGGCTGTGAATGCGTCGGGAGTGAAAATCGGCGCGGATGAATTGCCGTCCGTCACGCAACTGTTCACCGAGGATTACATGGTGGACTTCCTCCTGGACAACACGCTCGGCGCGTGGCACGCCGGCAAAGTCCTCGCCGCGAATCCCAAGCTGGCCGAAAACGCCCGGAGCGAAGACGAACTCCGCCAGGCCGTCGCGCTGCCGGGCTGCCCGTGGAAATATCTCCGCTTCATCAAAGGCAAGGACGGCAAGTGGACCCCCGCCGCCGGCACATTCGACGGCTGGCCCAAGTCTGCGGCCGCCCTCAGGGTGCTCGACCCGTGCATGGGCAGCGGGCATTTCGTGGTGGCCATGTTCGAGCGACTGGTGGCCTTGCGCCTGGCCGAGGAAAAACTGGACGAAGCGACAGCGGTAGCGGCGGTCATCCGCGACAACCTGTTCGGATTGGAGATTGACCCGCGCTGCACTCAGATTGGCGCGTTCAACCTGGCGCTGGCCGCGTGGCGGCGCGTGGGCCACTGCAAGCTGCCGGCGATGAACCTGGCCTGCTCCGGCCTCGCGCCGAACACCCGCGAAGCCGACTGGCTGGCCATAGTGGATGCGGCTTCCAGCCGCACCGGGGAGAGGCTGGAAGCCTCTGCCACTTTTGCTCCAATAAACTATTTCCGCCCGGATGAACCCGTCGCCTACCTCACAGGCAATCTGCCGCACTGGCGTCAGCAAGGAACAACCTACTTCGTCACGTTCCGTTGTGCCGATGCGTTGCCG
>JAPLUA010000363.1 GCA_026397855.1 Verrucomicrobiota bacterium
ACCGCCGCCTCGCCGATCTGCAGCGTGGAAGGGGTTCGGGCGTTGGGAAGATGGTGGACCGTTTGCCCGTGCGAGCCGATGGCCGTGATATCTCCGGGTCGCAGCCTGGCTTTGAGGATGCCTGCAAGCGCCGCGCGGGCAAAGTGTTCCCCCAGCTCGAAGTTCAGCTCGCAAATCTCCGCGACGGTCCCGTGCAGGCAGAGATCCAGGATCCGGCCCCGCATGGCCGGGGCGAAAGGCCGATGCGCATGCGCCACGACGCGCGCCCTCAGTTCGCGCCCGCCGCCCGAAATCGCCGCCACCACCGCATCAATGCCATCGGCTGAAGTCCCGGACATCAAGCCGACGATGAACCGGCAGGCGCCTTCTGAGGTTCGCTGAACTCGCATTGCCCGATCATAAGTCCGCGGGCCGAAGGGAACAAGCCTCGCCAGCGGGCGGCCCTACAATCGTTTGCATTTGGATCGCTGTTGTGCTGTATTATACGACTGACACGCCCAACGGCCTACAGCCCGTGTCGAACAGAAGTCACAAACACTGAATATGGCAACGACGATTGAAGAGACTGTTGAAGAGACTGCGCTTACGCGGAAGACACGGGAATTCTGCCAGGCGATCCTGGACGAGCCGAGCGTGCAGGCCATTCGCCAGCGCATTGACAGCTTTATGGCGAATGACGAAGCCCGGGCCCAGTACGACAGCCTGGTCGCGAAAGGGCAGGCGCTGCAACAGAAGCAGCAGATGTCCCAGGCTCTCACGAGCGAGGAGATCGCCGACTTCGAGCAGCATCGCGACTCCTTGCTGGCCAACCCGGTTGCGCGCGAGTTCCTCGATGCACAACAGGAGATGCACCAGGTGCGCGAGTCCATCCAGAAGCAGGTCAACAAGACGATCGAACTGGGGCGCTTGCCTTCCGAGGAGGATCTGAGCAGCGGTTGCTGCGGCGACCACAGTTGCGGGTGCGGCCACTGACCCGCCCCCCGGCTCAGGAGAAGAACTCCCGGCCCCGCCAGATCTGGAACCAGCCCGTGTCGCAGTTCGTCTCGATGAAGACGAACTCCTTCGCGGTCTTGCCACCCCCGATCCCGGCATCGCGCCAGTAATCCCAATACTCGACCCGGGCCGGGGTGACTTTGCCGGTGGCGGCTTTGCCGTCCGGGGTCGTTTCGGCGACTACCAGGACGGCCGCCTCATACGACACCCGCAGATCGTTGATGCGGGAGTAGGTCTCCTCGACGCCTGAACGATCATCGGTGATCTTGAAAAGGCCCGTGGTGTCGTTCACCACAGCCAGGAAGTCCTCCGCAAACTCGAACTCATCGAAGAGCTGCAGCAGCAGGGCGTCATGGGCGCCGGCCTGGTTTGGAACCAACCGCACCCGGGCGGCCTTTGAGTCGTCGGCATCCATGGACCGGGTGTTGATGCCGCGCAGCACATAATCCGTGAAGCGGAAGTCCTGCCCCCCGAGGCGGCGGGTGTATTCCCTGATCTCGGCCACCGTGAAGTTGTAATCGGCAAAGTCCGGGCCATTGGCATGGGTCACGGGAACCGCCGAGCCGACTCGCAGATCGAGCGGGTTGGCAAACGCAACGCCCGCGCCATTGCCATTCCCGCCGGCATGCAACCGCTCGCACAGCATTTCCCAAAGCGTTTTCCCCTGCTTCTCGGATTCCATAATCATTTAAGTGTAACCAGCACGCCGCCACCCTGCGAGCTTCATGCCGCCGGACCATCCAGGACGCCTATCCTCCCAGGATCGCCGCCACCACGCGCCCCACCACGTAGCACAGCCCCAGGATAAAGCAGCCCACCACGATCGACATGGCCACATTGCCTTTGGCAAGCAAGTCGTTGAAATCCAGCTTGGGCGTGAGCTTGTCGAAGGTCACATAGCCAAACACGATCAGGAGGACGGCCACGATGCCGAAGGCGACCGTGGATACGAGGTCGGTAAGCAGGTAGTCAGGCAGATGGAGTTGCATAATGATGAATCAGTTTAACAGGTCAATGGGTTGCGCCAGTCGGAGAAAGAGCGGAGTCACGTTGCGGTTTGCCAGCGTTTGAACCATATCAGCCATATAAAGAAACCCGTAACGGCCAGGGCCGTCGGAATGGCGAGCACCCAGAAAGCAATCACCCCCGCTGTGGTCGGGCGGTTGCTGTAAG
>JAPLUA010000457.1 GCA_026397855.1 Verrucomicrobiota bacterium
CCGGTGCGCGAACTCTGCGCCGTGCGGTTCAAGGACTTCCATTTCGGCCTGAAGCTGATCGCGCAGAATTCCGGGCAGCGGGAGTTTGTGATTGATAAGGACGCGGTGGATGCGCCGGACAAGATTCTGAGCGAATGGGTGGTGGCCAGCTACCGGGATAGCGGCGGGAAGGCTGCGCCCGGAGCGGCATGAGCGGGAACGGGTGATGACGAAGCTGAAACCCGCGATCCCGGATGCCGGCCGGACAGCACCCGTGCCATCATGGCAGACGGCAATTAGCCGTCCCGGTTTCCTCTGCCTGCTGCTGGCGCTGGTGACGCTGGCGGTTTACCTGCCCGCCGCGTGGAACGGTTTCGTCAACTACGACGACGCGGATTACGTGACGGAAAACGCGCACGTGAAGAGCGGGCTGGCGTGGGACACGGTGGGGTGGGCGTTCCGGAGCGGGCACGCGAGCAACTGGCATCCGCTGACGTGGCTGTCGCACAGCCTGGATTGCCAGGTATTCGGAATGCGGGCGGGCGCGATGCACCTGGTGAGCGTGGGCCTGCACCTGGTGAACACGCTGCTGCTGTTCCTGGTGCTGCGAGGTCTGACCGGCGCCCTGTGGCGAAGCGCGCTGGTGGCCGCGCTGTTCGCGCTGCACCCGCTGCACGTGGAATCGGTGGCGTGGGTGTCGGAGCGGAAGGATGTGCTGAGCACGCTGTTCTTCCTGCTGACGATTGCCGCTTATGCGAAGTCCACGGTCCACAGTCCACGGTCCACAGTCGTGGGTGGCGACGCATCACGCATCACGCATCACGCATCACGCTTCTACCCCCTCTCGCTCCTCTGCTTCGCCCTGGGCCTGATGAGCAAGCCGATGCTGGTGACCACCCCGTTCGTCCTGTTGCTGCTGGACTACTGGCCGCTGGGCCGGCTCAAGGCACAAGGCTCCAGTCTCAAGACGATCTCGCGCCTCGTCTGGGAGAAGGTTCCGTTCTTCGTGCTGAGCGTGGCATCGAGCGTGATTACGTTCCAGGTGCAAAGGAAGGGCGGGGCGGTCTCGACCGTCCTGACCATCGGCGAGCGGGTGGCCAATGCGGTGGTTTCCTACGCGCGCTATATCGGGAAGATGTTCTGGCCGGTCGATTTGTCCGTGCTGTATCCGCATCCGGGCCAGTGGCCCCTGTGGCAGGTGCTCGCCTGCGCGGCGTTGCTGGCGGCCGTGAGCCTTGCCGTGGCAGTCTGCGGGCGTCGCCGGCCGTACTTGCCCGTGGGCTGGCTTTGGTTCCTAGGCACCCTGGTGCCCGTCATCGGGTTGGTGCAGGTCGGCATTCAATCCATGGCTGACCGTTACACCTACGTGCCGCTCATTGGCTTGTTCATCATGGCGGTGTGGGGGATTGCGGGCTGCGCCAGCGAGCATCTGCCCGAAGCCTGGCGGGGCCGGGCGTTGGCAATTGGGGCCGCGCTGATGCTGGCACCATGCGCCTTGCTGACCGTTCGGCAGGTGGGGTTCTGGCGGAACAGCGAGACGCTCTTCACCCGGACGGTCCGGGTCACGCGCAACAATTACCTGGCCCACAACAATCTCGGGTTCTACTTCTCGGGCAAGGGCCGCATCCCCGAAGCCATGGAGCAATACCGTTTATCGCTGGAGATCAATCCCGCCTACGAGGACGCGCTCAACAACCTCGGCTACGCGCTCGCCGGCCAGGGGAAATTCGCCGACGCCATCCCGCTTTACGAGGCCGCCTTGCGCACCCGGCCCAAACACGCGGAAGTCCATAACAACCTCGGCAATGCGCTCTCCGAGACCGGCAAGGCGGATGAGGCGATCTCGCATTACCTGGTCGCCCTCGATCAAAACCCCGAGCACGCCGACGCGCACAACAACCTCGGCATTGCCATGGCCATGAAAGGAAGGCTGGATGAGGCGATCACGCATTTCCACGCCGCCATCCGCTACAAGCCCGGCTACGCCAGCGCCCACAGCAACTTGGGCAACGCCTTCGCCGTGCAGCACAAGCTCGACGAGGCCATCAAGGAGTTTCAGGAGTCGCTGCGCCTCAAGCCCGATGAAGCCCAGCCGCATAACAACCTCGGCAATGTGCTGATTCAGCAGGGCCGGGTCGAGGAGGCCATCGGCCACTACCGCGAGGCCCTGCGGATCAATCCCAGGAACAACCCCGAGGCGCATTACAATCTCGGCATGGCGCTGGTCCGCCAGGGGAAACGGGAAGAGGCCAGGGTAAACCTCGTGGAAGCCTTGCGGCTCAAGCCGGATTACGCGGAGGCGAAGCGCCAGCTAGAGCTGATTTCGGGAGCCGCGCCAAGATAAGAGCTCGTGAAACACAGCGTCCAGACCTCAGGCGTAATTTGATCGCAGGCTGAGAAGATTTAACGCAGGGGGCGCAGAGATTCGCAGAGGGTTCATCTTCTCTGCGTTTCTCAGCGCTTTCTCTGCGTCTCTGCGTTAAAATTGGTGTCGCTTGGGTTGC
>JAPLUA010000238.1 GCA_026397855.1 Verrucomicrobiota bacterium
GCTGATGATCTGTCTCTTGGGCATGGTATGATTTACTGGTTATTCAATATCTGGTGATCGGTAACGTTACAGGGCGGCTTTTCGCCCCTCATTCCTCGGGATAATCCACTTGAATGCCTCGGGCGCCGAGGAAATCCATCCACTCGGGGGTTGGGGCGCGGTTGGTTACGATGCGGGAGACCAGCTCCCAATCCACCACCTTGCACAGCGAAGCGGCCACGAACTTGGTATGGTCCACCAGCAGCACGGTCTGGCGGGAATTGCGAACGGCGCGACGGTTCAGGTCGGCGCTTTCCAGATCGGCGGCCGCCGGGCCGAAGTTCTGGTCGAGGCCGTCGGCACCGATAAAGCATAGGTAACCGCGGAGTTGGTCCAGCGTGGCCGTGGCCAGTGAACCGACCGTGTCCATGCGGTCCGGGCGGTATTGTCCCCCCAGCAGGATCACCGAGATGCCCGGGGCCTCCAGTTCGAGCGCCAGGCGGGCGGAAGAGCAGATGATCGAGAGACGCCGGCGGGCCTTCAGGAAGGGCAGCATTTCGAAGCAGGTGGTGCCGGAATCGAGGAATATCTGCTCGTCCTCGCCCACCAGGTCTGCCGCGAGGCGTCCGATCACCCGTTTGGCCTCGACGTTGCGTTTGCCCTTGGAACGGAAAGAGTAGTCCGACGGACGCCGAAGCGTCGCCCCGCCATAAACAAGCTCGATCTCCCCATCGGCCGCCATGGCGCGCAGGTCGCGACGGACAGTCGCCTCGGACGCGGGCAGGTCCACCGCCAGATCTCTGGCGGAGACGTGCCGCTTCTCTAGGATGGCTGCGAGTATCTTTTCGCGCCGCTGACGGAACGAGTTCATTGTAACCGCTTGACGGTGAGATCCAGGTGCGACACCTGATATATCCCGGTGAGTCTCCCATGAGGGTCAACCCTCATAGGAGACTCACCGGGGTATATGGCTAGTTGCACCGGTTCCACACCGGACAGGCACCGGGGCAGGCCAGACGCCTGCACGGCGCTAAACACATATAACCCAAAGGCTGGTTGGGGCTCCTGCAAGTCGCAAATTTGCGCCATGGCCCAACCTACGAGGCATTAAACACTATTCTGACCGGGTTGCAACACTTTTCTGTCACAATCTGATTGACTGGTGATCGTCTATGACCGAAACTTGACCAAGTTAATCATTACGTTCAGTCATAGATCAGCGAATCATGCCAACGCTTACATTGCCACAGGCAGGAAAGTCGGTCCTCAGCGCCACGGTTCTTCGTTGGCGGAAGCGGATGGGGGATACCGTCCGCAAGGGGGATGTTCTCCTTGAAGTCGAGACCGACGAGGGTCTGGCCGCGATCGAGTCGGCCTTGGATGGCACGCTCAAGGAGGTACTCGCGGAGGCAGGCAGGACGATTCCCGTCGGCGCGCCCCTGGCTGTCATTGAAGCCGGAGCGACTCAACCCACTATTCAGGCAACCCAAGACAAACCCACTCCCGTGACCCAGATGAATGTTCCCGCAGGCAAGGTAGTTCCGATTCTCATGCCCAAGGCCGGGCAAAGCATGGAAGAGGGCGTCATCGTCAAGTGGCATGCTCAGGCTGGGGCGGCCATTAGCAAGGGTGCCATCCTCTTCGAGATTGAGACCGACAAGGCGACGATGGAGGTGGAAGCCCCCGACTCCGGACGCCTGGCGCGTATCGTGGTCGCGGAAGGTGCCAGCAGCCCGGTGCTGTTGCCGGTTGCCTACCTGGCGGATAACGACGCGGATGTTGATGCCTTCATTGCCGCCACCGGAGGCGGTCAGGCGGCGGCCACTGGAGCTACTACAGCCTCGGCGCCAGCCGCGGAAAAGCCGGTCGTGGAAACCTCGGCCCCGGCCACTACCACCGAGACGGGGCGCGTAAAGGCCTCACCGGCCGCCCGCAAGATTGCCGGCGAACGTGGGGTGGACCTGACGACAGTCGCGCGAGGGTCCGGGCCGGGCGGACGCATCCTTTCTACCGACATCCCCGCAGCCGGGGCGACAAAGCCCGCTGTCGCTGCCGCGGCACCGGTCGCCCAGGGCGAACTGCCGGCCGGGGTGGTCCGCAAACGGATGAGCGGCATGCGCAAGGCCATCGCCCGCAACCTGACGCTTTCCAAGACCACCATCCCCCATTGGTACATCACCTCGCGCATCAACGCCGGGGCGATGATGACCCTCTACAAGAGCCAGAAGGCCAAGGTCGGATGCAGCGTGAACGACGTGATCGTCATGGCGTGCGCCAAGGCGATCATGGAGTTTCCGGCGATGCACAGCCGCGTGGATGGCGAGACGGTCCTGGAGTTTCCGGGAGCGAACATCGGTGTCGCGGTGGGCATGGACGACGGGCTGGTGGTCCCTGTGGTCATGAACGCCGAGCAGTTGACCCTCGCACAGCTCGCGGTTGAAACCAAGCGGCTGGCGAACCAGGCGCGCGCGGGCAAGATCGAAAACATGGGGCAGGGCATCTTCACCATCTCCAACCTCGGCATGTTCGGGGTGGATGACTTCGTGGCGATCATCAACCCACCCGAGGCGGCGATCCTGGCGGTGAGCGCCGTGCGGGAAGATGTGATCGTGAAAGACGGCGCCATCAAGGCCGGGCAGACCCTGAACCTAACCCTGAGCGGCGACCACCGGCTGATAGACGGCACGCTGGGCGCGCAGTTTATGGCGCGGCTGAAGGCCCTGCTGGAAAACCCGGTCCAGTTGATTGCCTAGCGTTCGCTGACACAGGCTACATTCTCATGAGCAAGCATTACACAATAGCCGTCCTGGGCGCTGGCCCCGGGGGATATGTCGCGGCGCTGAAGGCCGCCCAGATGGGGGCGAGCGTCGTCCTGGTGGAGAAGGAACACCTCGGGGGGACGTGCCTGAATTACGGGTGCATTCCATCGAAGGCGATCCTGGGCTCGGCCGAACTGCTGCACCACATCCGGCACGCGGCCGACATGGGCATCGAGGTGCCGACGGGCGCCACGGCAAACTGGGGCAAGATCCAATCGCGCAAGGACAAGGTGCTGCAAACGCTGCGCACCGGCATCAAGGGCCTGCTGGGCGTCCGCAAAGTCACTGTGCACCAGGGACGCGCCGCCCTGGCCGGAGCGGGCAAGGTGGTGGTCACCAAGCCGGCCGGCGCACCTGAAGAGTTTACCGCGGACAAGATCATCCTTGCCGTGGGTTCGGTGCCGACCCGGATTCCGGGGTGGCCGACCGATGTCAACGTTGTCTGTACGAGCGACGAAGCCCTGCACTGGAAGACCCTGCCGAAGAAGCTGCTCATCGTGGGCGGCGGCGTCATCGGGTGCGAGTTTGCGTGCATGATGCAGGCGCTCGGGGTGGAGGTGACCGTGGTGGAAATGCTGCCGCAGATACTGCCGAACCTCGACGGGCAGGTGGCGCAGTTGCTCAAGAAGATACTCACCGCGCGCGGCATCAAGATCTTCACCGGCGTGAAGATCGAGAGCCTGAGCCTGGGAGGGTCGGGCGCGCTGGCCAAACTGGCCACCGGCGAGACGATTGACACCGAGCGGGTGCTCGTAGCCACGGGCCGGCGGCCTAATACGGCTGACATCGGCCTGGAGACCGTCGGGCTGGAGACCGAGCGCGGCTTCGTCCGCGTAAACGACCGCATGGAGACGGCCGTGAAGAACTATTACTGCATCGGCGACGCCAACGGGCGGTGCCTGCTGGCGCATGCGGCGTCGGCGCACGGTGTGGCGGCGGTCGAGAACGCCCTCGGCCAGGGCCACGAGTTCAAGGCCCCCATCCCGAACGCGGTTTATACTTTCCCCGAGATTGGGACTGTGGGACTGACGGCCGAGGAAGCCAGGGTGAAGGGCTTCCCGGTGTCGGTCGGCACTTTCCCGCTCTCGCACCTGGGCAAGGCGCTGGCGGTCAATGACAACGAAGGCTTCGTCAAAGTGATTCGCCATCGCGAGACGGGCCGCCTGCTGGGCGTGCATATCATCGGGCACAACGCCACCGAGTGCATCGCCGCCGCCGGGGCGATGCTGCACCAGGAGGTAAGCGTGCAGGACGTCGCGGAGACCGTGTTCGCGCATCCGACGATCAGTGAGGCGATCAAGGAAGCAGCCGAGGATGCCCTGGCGATGGGGCTGCATCTGCCGCCGCGGAAGGTTTTGCAGGTCGCGGCCACCGTTCAGTAACATTCGATTACCCGGCACCGAGCCACGACCCGCAGTTGGGACGCGGCAGCCGTCAAGAGATCAAAACACCTGGATTATTTATGTCACAGCACGCCGCAGAAGCACTCGCATTTCTCAAAGGGCTGGGAACGCCCAAAGACCTGGCCGCCCGGGCTGGCGGCGGATCGCCCCCGGCGAGGCTGAAGTCCAACAGCCACATTCACCTGCCGCCGAATTTCTCGGCCTTTCAGACGGTGTCGCAGGCCATCGAGCTTGCCGCCGCGCAGGGCATCGGCGTGCTCGGCGTCAGCAACTACTACGATTACGAGGTGTATGGCGACTTTGTTGAGGGCGCTCGCAAGGCCGGCATCTTCCCCCTGTTCGGGCTGGAGATCATCTGCCTGATTGACGACCTGGTGAAGCAGGGCGTGAAGATCAACGACCCCGGCAATCCCGGCAAGATGTATATTTGCGGCAAGGGCATCACGCGCTTTGCCCCATTCAGCGCCGATGCGACGCGGTTGCTGGGCATCATCCGCCACAACGACAGCGCGCGCATGCGCGAGGTCATCAGCAAGCTGGCCGAGGTGTTCGCCCAGCGCGGACTGCCCATCCAATTGACCGAGGCCGATGTGATTGACATGGTGGCCAAACGCCATGGGTGTCCCCGCGAGCGCATCTACCTGCAGGAACGCCACGTGTGCCAGGCCTTTCAGGAAGCGATCTTCGCCCGCGTCCCCGCCGCCGAGCGGATTGAGAAGCTCACCCGGGCCTTCGGCCTGGCCACCCCGCCGAAGTTCGGCCCGGAGGAGGCCGTCAAGATACAGAACGAGATTCGCGCCCAGCTTATGAAGGCCGGCAAGCCGGCCTACGTGGCCGAGACCTTCGTCAACTTCGGGCAGGCCCAACGGCTGATCTTGGAGTTGGGCGGCATCCCCGCCTACCCCACGCTGGCCGACGGCACCAGCCCGATCTGCGCGTTCGAGCAGCCCGTGGAGAAGCTCCGGAACACGCCGGAAGTGCTGACCCAGTATGTCCGGGCGATGCGCGCGGCCGGATTGGTCGTGACCGGGGGCACGGAGCACAACACCCTCGACCTGCTCCCCATCGAGCCGACCTGCGTGAAGGCTTTGGCGGTGCCCGAGGAAGTGAAAGAGATCTTCTGGGAAGGTGCCTGCGTGGTCGCGGCGCATCAGTTCCTCACCCTCCACGGCGAGTGCGGTTTCGTGGACGCCCAGGGCAAACCCAATCCGGATTACCCGGACGCCAACGCGCGCATCGCGGCGTTTAAGTCGCTGGGCGAGGCGGTTATCCAGCGGTATTTGAAATCCAAGTAAAAGCTAACATTTATGGCATCCAGCATGCAGTGGCCCGATTTTTCAGCATCCGACAACCCCCTGGAAGTGCTCGTGAAGCTCTCCCGCTTCTACGGGTCTGACCCGGACTTCGTCCTTGCCGGCGGCGGCAACACGTCCGTGAAGGTCGGCGACCGGCTTTTCGTCAAGGGCAGCGGGCATGCCCTGGCCACCATTCCCCCCGAGGGGTTTGTCGAGATGGATCGCAAGCAGCTTGAGGCATTGCTGAACAGCACGCTGTCCGAAGAGCGGATGCAGCGCGAAGCGGAGTTCAAGGCGGCCACGATGGCGGCCCGCATCTGCCCGGAGAAGAACCAGCGCCCGAGCGTCGAGGCCCTGCTGCATCATCTCATGCCGGGGCAGTATGTGGTCCACACCCACAGCACGCTGGTGAACATGGTCACCTGCTCCGTGCAGGGGCCTGAACTCGCCCGGCAACTGGCCGGTGACGTGGTATGGATCCCCGAGGTGGATCCCGGCTACATCCTTTCTCGGACGCTGCGGCAGGCCTTGCAGGATTACCGCAAAGCCACCGGGCGCGAATGCCCCCGTGCGGTGTTCATGCAGAACCACGGCCTGGTCATCAGCGGCAACTCTCCGGAAGAAATCCGCAACCACACCGATTGGCTCGTTCAGACTCTCCATAAGCAACTCGCGGCTGCCGGCAACGCCCCGGCTTTCGGTCCGGTCACGAAGTGCGATCCGGGTGCCGCCAGAAACCTTGTCCAGGTCATTGGCCCCGCGCTGCGCGGCCTGCTGGCGACGGGCGAGAGCCTCAAGATTGTCACCTTCTCCGACGCCACGGAAGTCCTGGACCTTGTCGGCGGCGCGGACGGCAAGAGCATCGCTTGCACCGGCCCGCTCACGCCCGACCAGATTGTCTATTGCAAGTCGTTCCCGCTCTGGATTGAGCCCGCGCCCGACGCCGCGGCGGCAACGCTGGTCGAGCAGCTTCGCGGGGCGATTGAGGAACATACGAAGAAGACCGGCTCAGCCCCGCACGTGATCCTCGTAAAAGGGCTCGGCCTCTTCGCCGCGGGCGACGACTTCGCAGCGGCTGAGACGGTGCGATTGGTCTATACCGATGTCATCAAGGTGATGGCCGGCGCCCGCCGGCTTGGCAGCGTCCGCTACATGGACGACGGCATGCGGAGGTTTATCGAGGACTGGGAGGTTGAGTCTTATCGCAAGACGATCAGCGCCGCCGGGCGGGCCGCCGGGCGGGCCGCCGGCAGAGTTGCCGTCGTCACCGGCGCGGCCCAGGGGTTCGGGCTGGAGATTTCACAGGATCTGATTGCGCAAGGGGCCACGGTGGTGCTGACCGATGTCAACGCCCAGGGCGCGCAAGCGGCGGCGGCTCAGATCAACGCCCGGCTTGGCAAGCCGCGGGCGATAGGGCTGCCGATCAACGTCGCCGACGGCGCCTCGGTGGCGGAGGCGATCTACCAGGTCGTGCGCAGCTTCGGCGGGTTCGATGTGCTGATCTCCAACGCCGGGGTGCTCCGCGCGGGCAGCGTCAAGACGCTGTCGGAGAAGGACTTCGACTTCGTCACCACGGTGAACTACAAGGGCTTCTTCGTATGCACGCAGAAGGCCGCCCCGATCCTGGCCACGCAACACCTGGCCCGGAAGGAGTATTCCTCGGACATCATCCAGATTAACTCCAAGTCCGGCCTGCAAGGCTCGAACCGCAACGGCGCCTATGCGGGCAGCAAGTTCGGCGGCATCGGCCTGGCGCAGTCGTTCGCGCTGGAGCTGATCGAGGATGGCATCAAGGTCAACGCCATCTGCCCCGGCAATTTCTTCGACGGTCCCCTTTGGTCGGACCCGAAGGACGGCCTGTTCGCCCAATACCTGCGCAGCGGCAAAGTGCCGGGCGCAAAGACGCTCGCCGACGTCAAGCGCTTCTACGAAGCCAAGGTCCCAATGAATCGAGGCTGCACCACGGCGGACGTGGTGAAGGCCATCTATTACCTGGTTGATCAGAAATACGAAACCGGCCAGGCCCTGCCCGTTACGGGCGGCCAGGTCATGCTCTCCTAATCCCAATCAAAGAATACAAATATGTCCACCACCATCCCCACCACCCAATACGCCGTCCAGCTCGTCGGGCCCGGCCAACTCAAGCTCAACCCCGCCAAGGAAGTCTGCCGCCCCGGGCCGCACCAACTCCTGGCCCGGATCGAATGCGTCGGCCTCTGCTTCTCCGACCTCAAGCTCCTGAAACAGTTCGACCAGCACCCCCGCAAGAGCGGCGTCGTCAAGGGGCTCACCGCGGAGGCCCTGGGCGAGATGCCCAACTACGTCCCCGGCTCCCAGCCCACGGTCCCGGGGCACGAGGTCACCTGCCGCATCGTTGCGATTGGCGAGAAGGTCAAGCACCACAAGGTCGGCGAGCGCTGCATCGTGCAGGCCGACTATCGCGACCTGCCTACCGCCGGCTCGAATTCGGCTTTCGGCTACAACTTCGAAGGCGCGCTCCAGGAGTATGTGCTCCTGGATGAGCGCGTTGTCATCTCGCCGTCCGGCGAACGCTTCCTCATTCCCGTGGACGACCAGCCCTCCGCGTCGGCGGTGGCCCTGGTGGAGCCGTGGGCCTGCGTGGAAGATTCCTATGTCACCGTCGAGCGCCAGACCCTGAAGGCGGGCGGCAGGCTGGCGATCGTGGCCGACAATCCCGCCGGTATTGCGCTGGATGCGCTCCCGTGTGATCCGGCCGGCAAGCCGGGCGAAGTGCTGCGCAAGACTCCCGCTGAGGCTAGCTCGCTGGCCAATGAATCCTGCGACGACATCGTCTATTTCGGCGCCGACAAGGCGACCCTCGAAATCCTCAACGACAAGCTCGCCGCCTGCGGCATCATCAACATCGTCCTCGGAGGCAAGAAGATCGGCGCCCCTGTGAGCGTCGGCCTGGGCCGCGTCCACTACGGCATGACCCGCTGGATCGGCACCGCCGGCAGCAACCCGGCCGACTCCTACAAGAACATCCCGCGCACCGGCGAGATTCGCGAGAGCGACAGCGTGGTCGTCGTCGGCGCCGGCGGTCCGATGGGCCAGATGCACGTCATCCGCGCCGTCTGCTCGGGCATCCGGAACATCACCCTCATCGGCACCGACATGGACGACGCCCGCCTGGCATCGCTGCAGAAGAAGGCCGAGCCCTTCGCCGCCGCCAACCGCGTGGACATGAAGATGCTCAACACCGCCAAGACGCCGCTCGCCGGCAAGTTCTCGTATTTCGCCCTGATGGCCCCGGTCCCCGTGCTGGTCGCCAGCAGCATCCGCGACAGCCAGCCCGGCTGCATCATCAACATCTTCGCCGGCATCCCCGCGCCGACGAAGCACCAGATAGACCTCGACACCTACATCGCCAACCGCTGCTTCATGTTCGGCACCAGCGGCTCGACGATCGGGGACATGAAGATCGTGCTGCGGAAGGTCACCACGGGCCAGCTCAGCACCAACAGCTCCGTGGATGCGGTGAGCGGCATGGCCGGTGCCACCGATGGCATCGCCGCCGTCGAGAACCGCACGCTGGCCGGCAAGATCATCGTGTATCCGATGCTTCACAATCTGGGCCTGACCCCGCTGGTGGACCTGCCCGGGAAGTTCCCCACCGTCGCCGCAAAGCTCGACAACGGCCAGTGGACCAAGGCGGCCGAGGAAGAACTCCTTCGGGCAGCAGCACAATAGCCGCAAGCGATGTCCAAGACCTTCGTCGGCTTCGGCTTCGGCCCGATCCAGAGCGCGCTCTTTCTCTACGAGGCGTTCCGCTCCGGGCATTTCTCCCGCTTCGTCATCGCGGAGGTGGATGCCGCCGTCGTGCAGGCCGTCCGCGCTGCCGGCGGCCGCTACACCATCAACATCGCTCTGCCGGACCGCATCGAGCAGGCGACGATCTCCGGCGTGGAGCTGTATAACCCGGCTGTCCCCGAAGACCGGCAGAAGATCCTCCAGGCCATCGCCGGCAGTGATGAAATGGCCACCTCCCTGCCCAGCGTCGCGTTCTTCGACCGGGGCGGCGAGACCAGCGTCGCCCGCGCGCTCGCGGACGGCCTTTCGCTCCGCGCCACACCCCGCTCCGCGATCATCTACACCGCCGAGAACAACAACCACGCCGCCGAGCTGCTGCGTGAGGCCGTCGCCAAACATTGCGCCCCCGCCGCGCTCCAGGGCGTCCAGTTTCTCAACACGGTCATTGGCAAGATGTCCGGCGTCATTACCGACGCTCCCACCCTCGCGCGACTGAACCTCGCTCCCATGACCCCGGCCATCCCCAAGGCCGTGCTCGTGGAAGAGTTCAACCGCATCCTCATCTCGCAGATCACCCTGCCCGGCTTCACCCGCGGCATTGATGTGTTCATTGAGAAGCCCGACCTGCTGCCCTTCGAGGAAGCCAAGCTTTACGGCCATAATGCCATCCACGCCCTCATCGCCTACCTGGCGGCGCACCGTGGCCTGACGACCATGTCCGACGCCGCAGCGCATCCCGACATCATGGCCACTGCGCGGGCTGCGTTCCTGGACGAATCCGGCGCCGCGCTGATCCGCAAATACGCCGCCCTCGGCGATCCCCTCTTCACCCCCGCCGGCTACGCGGCCTACGCGGAGGATCTGCTGGCCCGCATGGTCCGCCCCACGCTGAACGACCTCATCGCCCGTGTCACCCGCGACCAGGTCCGCAAGCTCGGCTACGACGACCGCATCTACGGCACCATGCGCCTCGCCCTGCAACACGGCATCCGCCCGACCCACCTCGCCCAAGGCGCAGCGGCCGCGGTCCTCTCCTTGCTTGAGCAATGGGACTCCCTCGGCCAAGCCGTCTCGGGGCTGCCACGTCCGGCAAGCCCCCTCTCCCCGGAGTCGGTCGGCCAGCTTCTCCGCGCCCTCTGGTCCACAAAAGCCGGCCCGGAAGCCGCCACCCTGATTGATCTGACATGGGTTGCCGTGATGAGTCTTCAGGTTAAGACGGCCCACGCCTGAGAAAACCCTCGCCTGCTACCCAGCCTCGGATTCGCAAGCATTTACAGACTTGAGGAAGCTGTCCGGGCCGGGACGACCTTCTGGCTTACCTCTGGCTTACTGATGTCTTACTGCTGTCTTACCACTGGGGGGTCTGGACGAACCTGCTCAAAACGTCAGAATCTTCGTGCATCCTTTTGCACCCTGTCGCATCATTCCACAGCTTTTCGTCATGGGCGGCACTTGCGTACAACTGTTAGTCAGCAAGGTGTCCCTTCCGGGACACTATGCCTGGCTGTGTCGTCCCGCAGCCGACCCGCGAACCACCCCCGGCAATCAACCTGCCTCTCCGGCGCCATTCAGACAGTGTCCTCCGACCTGACATTCATCACCAACGAGCACGGCAAATGCCTGACCGAGCGCTTTACCGCGCTGCTCGGTGACAACACGCGTTCCTTCGACTGCCTGGTCGGCTACTTCTTCATCAGCGGCTTCCACAAACTCCATCCGGCGCTCACTAAAACGGAGAAGATTCGCATTCTCATCGGCATCCGAACTGACCGGGCGACCTCTGACCTGATTCACACCGCCAAAGAGCAGCAGGAGTTCGTTCTGGAATCCCACGCCCACGTCCGCGAGCGCCTCCCGGGCGAAATCCTGGCCGAGTTCCAGAAGTCCGGCGACACCTCGGAGATCGAAGATGGCGTCCGCAAATTCGTCGAGTGGATCAAGTCCGGCAAGCTGGAAGTCCGCGCCTACCCCTCCGAACGCCTCCACGCCAAGCTCTACGTGCTGACCTTCGTGGACGGTCACATTGACAAGGGTCGCGTCATCACGGGTTCGAGCAACCTTACCGAAGCCGGTCTCCAGGAAAACCTGGAGTTCAACGTCGAACTCAAGAACCGCTCCGACTACGAATTCGCTCTCCAAAAGTTCAACGAGCTTTGGGCCAAGTCCGTGGACGTAACCAAAGATTGCGTCACGACCATCGAAGTCAAATCGCCCTACGCGCAGTTCACGCCCTACGAGCTCTACCTCAAATTCCTCTACGAGTATTTCCGAGGCGAACTCAACCTCCCCGACGAAATCGAGGACATGTACCTCCCCGCCGGCTTCAAGAAACTGAAATACCAGGAAGAGGCGGTCCTGAACGCGCGCAAAGTCCTCGATGAATACGGCGGCGCGTTTCTGTCCGACGTGGTCGGTTTGGGCAAGACCTACATGTCGGCCCTGCTCGCCCAGCACCTCAACGAGCCGTGCCTCGTCATTGCCCCGCCCCACCTGCTCGACGCGCATAATCCCGGCTCTTGGCCCAACGTATTCCGGGACTTCGGCGTCCGCGGCTTCCTGTGCGAATCGCTCGGCAAACTGGAGTCGCTGCTGGACCGCGACCTCCAGAAGTTCACGACCGTCTTTATTGATGAGTCCCACCGCTTCCGGACCGAGGACACGCAGAGTTACGAGATGCTGGCGCAGATCTGCCGCGGCAAGCGTGTCGTCCTCGTCTCGGCCACGCCCCTGAACAACACGCCGCAGGACATCCTGAGCCAGATCAAGCTGTTCCAGCCCGGCAAGAACAGCACCATCCCGAACGTCCGCAACCTGGAAGCCTTCTTCGGCGCGCTCCGCCGCCGGCTCGAAGGACTCGACCGCCAACGCGACCGCGACCAGTACTTCAAGATTGTCCGCGAAAACGCCCGGCAGACCCGCGAGAAGATTCTCAAGTTCCTGATGATCCGGCGCACCCGCACCGAGATTGAGCGATACTACGGTGAGGACTTGAAACAGCAGGGCCTCAAGTTCCCGGAAGTCATGAACCCGGAACCGCTCTTCTACAAGTTCAACCAGACCGAAGCTGCCGTCTTCGACGAGACCATCCGCTCGCTGACGCACGACTTGCAATATGCCCGCTACACGCCGCTGGCCTACTACACCGGCGATCGCGACGAGCAGGAGATTCAGAGTCAGATCAACCTCGCCAAATTCATGATGATCCTGACGGTGAAACGGCTCGAAAGCAGTTTCACCGCGTTCCTCTCCACCCTCGGGCGCTTCATCCTCACCTACGAGCGGGTGATCGCTGAGTTCCGGAAGGGCCACGTCTTCATCAGCAAAAAACACATCGGGAAGGTGTTTGAACTGCTCGAATCCGACGACCAGGAGGGCATTGACCGGCTCTTGGAGGAAGACAAGGCTGAGAAACTGGCGTCCAAGGATTTCCGGGCGGACTTCCTCCCCGACCTTGAAAACGATCTAAAGGCGCTGAAAGCCATCCGCAGCCAGTGGAAGAAAGTCACCCGTGACCCCAAGTGGGAATCGTTCCGCGCCATCCTCAAGAAAACGCCTCAGCTCAAGGACGGCAAGGTCATCATTTTCAGCGAGTCCAAGGAAACCGCCGAGTACCTCGCCGGGAAAATCCGCGCGGAGGTCGAGCCGAAAACTCTCCTCTTTACCGGTGAATCGCTGCACAGCGCCCGCGAGGATGTCATCGCCAATTTCGACGCCAGGGCGTATCGGCCCAAGGACGACTACCGCATCCTGGTCGCCACCGAAGTCCTGGCCGAAGGCGTCAACCTCCACCGCTCCAACGTGGTTATCAACTACGACATCCCGTGGAACCCCACCCGGCTCATCCAGCGCGTCGGGCGCGTCAACCGCGTGGATACGAAGTTCGACACCATTCACACCTACAACTTCTTCCCTACGGACGAGGGCAACGACCTCATCAAGCTCCGCGAAGCCGCCGAGGCCAAAATCCACGCCTTCATCCAAATGCTCGGCGCGGACGCCCGCCTGCTGACCGAGGGCGAGGAAATCGTCTCATACGACCTGTTCGCCCGGTGGAACTCCAAGAAAACCATCACCGGCGAAGACGAGGACGAGGAAACCGAACTCAAGTTTCTCACCGAAATCCGCGCCCTCCGGGACCAACAGCCGGATTTGTTCGAGCGCATCAAACGCCTGCCCAAGAAAGCCCGCTCCACGCGTCTTGTGAAGCATACGTCCGATTCGCCCGTTCCGTCCATTCTGCCCGCCCTCCTCACCTATTTCCGCCAGGGCAAGCTCGACAAATTCTTCCTCGGCGCAGCCGGCAGCCCGCCCGCCGTCGAGCTGGACTTCATGACAGCCGCGAAACTCTTGAAGCCCGCCGACCCGAGCGAACCCCGCCAATCCATCCCGCGCCAGTTCTACGATTTACTCGACAAGAATAAAGGCGCCTTCGTTACTGCCACCACTGCCGACGCCGAACAAGCCGCATCCACGCACCGTGGCAGCCCCAACGACGCCTACCTTTTGAAACGGCTCAAGGACAAGGCCGTCCGCCGCTGCCAGCAGTTCACCGAGGACGATGAGGAATTCGTCGGCAAAGTCATCCGCCTGATCGAGGATGGTTCGCTGCCGAAAGCCACCGCCAAGAAAGCGGCTGCGTCCTTGAAGAAACCCGAGAACCTGCCACCGCTCAAGGTCCTGGCCATCCTGCGCCGCGACATCAAGCACGAGTATTTCCAGGCCAGCCCCGCTGCGCACGCCAGCCAGGCGCTCGCCCCGCGCGAGGTCATTCTCTCCTCCTATCTCATTCAACCACCGTGACAACTCCTGCTCTTTCTCCCTCGGCCATCGCTCCGAAGGTTCACTGGATTCGCCATGAAAAGGTAATCCTGGATTTCGACCTCGCCGCGCTGTACGGAGTCGAGACTCGTGCTCTCAAGCAGGCCGTCCGGCGCAATCGCGGGCGGTTTCCAGAAGATTTCCTCTTTGTCCTGACCACGGACGAAACCGATGCGCTGGTATCACAATCTGTGATACCTGGTCACGGCAAGTTTGGTGGCGCCGCTCCCTATGCCTTCACCGAGCAGGGCGTCGCCATGCTCTCCAGCGTCCTGCGCTCGACCCGGGCGGTCCAGGTCAACATCGCCATCATGCGCACTTTCGTTCAGTTGCGCCACCTCATGGACTCCAATCGCGATCTGGCCCGGCGAATTGATTTCATTGAAAAGCAATACGACGAGCAATTCCGCGTCGTCTTTGATGCCATCAAGCGCCTCGTCGCCGAGGACGAAGCCCGCAAATCCACACCCAGACCGGAAATCGGCTTCCACATCAAAGAGGACGCCGTCCCTTACCGCGTGAAAAGAAAACCCCGATCATGAACCGCCACGGACCACTTGGCCGCTCGACCGCTTTCGCTCTCATGAACACCTCGCTTCAGCGAGGTGGCCCCGGACACGCACCGCCCGCTAACCGCTTCAGCGGCTTTCCCAGTCTCTCCCTTTCCTCTGTTCGCTCCTGTTCCTGATTATGAACACCCAACAAGCCCGCGCCCGCGTCGCCGAAACCTTCCCGCAGGCGTTCAACAGAACCAAGTTCCTCGAATTCAGCCGCAACCTGCTCAACAAGTTCGACGAGTCGAAGGCGCAGGCGTGGAGTGCCACCTATGTCAAAGACGCTTTCAAGCCCCACGTCGCCCGTTTCGAGCGTCTTGGCACTTACACCTCGCCCGAGGATGAAAAGCTCGACGTGCTGGTCGTCCACCTGGCCAGCGATTCCAAGCTGGAGCGCGCCCGCACCGCCATCCGCAACTTCGTCGCCGACCACCTCAAGCAGCGCGACGGCAAAGACGCCGCCCTCGTGGCGTTCGTATCGCCCACCGAACGGCAGTGGCGCTTCTCCTACGTCAAGATGGAGTATGCCGCCGTCGAAACCGAGTCCGGCAAGGTCGGTGTCGAGACGCGGCTGACGCCTGCCCGCCGCTTCTCCTACATCGTCGGCGAGGGCGAGAGTTGCCACACCGCGCAGACCCGCTTTCTCGGGCTGCTCCAGGACACCGAGAATTACCCCAAGCTGGCCCAGATCGAGGAAGCCTTCAGCGTCGAGGCCGTTACCCGGGAATTCTTCAACCAATACGCCGCGCTGTTCGGCGACATCGAGGCGGCGCTCGGGAAGCTCGCCACCAAGGACCCGGTCATCGGCAAGGAATTCAAGGCCAGGAACGTCAGCACGGTGGACTTCGCCAAGAAGCTCATGGGCCAGATCGTGTTCCTCTACTTCCTGCAAAAGAAGGGCTGGCTCGGCGTGCCCAAAGGCCACGACTGGGGCACCGGCCCGCATGATTTCCTCCGCCGCCTGATAGACCAGCAGGCTCAGTCAGATCGTTCCGTCAACATCTTCAACGACGTGCTCGAACCGCTCTTCTACGACACCCTGGCGACTGACCGGGGACATGAGGCCTGGTGCAAGCACTTCCAGTGCCGCATCCCATTCCTGAACGGCGGCCTCTTCGAGCCAATCGGCGACTACGACTGGCGTAAGACCGACATCATCCTGCCCAACAAACTCTTCACCAATGCCGAGCGCAACGAAGCCGGCGACATCGGCACGGGCGTCCTCGACGTGTTCGACCGCTACAACTTCACCGTCAACGAAGCCGAGCCGCTGGAAAAGGAAGTGGCCATTGACCCCGAGATGCTCGGCAAGGTCTTTGAAAACCTCATCGAGGACAACCGCCGCAAAGGTCTCGGCTCGTTCTACACCCCGCGCGAAATCGTCCACTACATGTGCCAGGAAAGCCTCATCAACTACCTGGACACGGCAATTAACTCCCACTCCGAGCCGATCGGCCCGGAGAAAAGAAAGCAAGCGTTGCTTGGCAGCGAAAAGGCCGAGCAAACCTTGCTCACCGCGCCGGCACGCCGCGAACTCGTCCCCCGCGCCGACCTCGAAACCTTCGTCCATCTTGGAGACCAGATTTCCCACTACGAAGCCGTGGAGGCGCGCTATGCCATCAAGATGCCGGCCAGCATCACTGAGCACGCCCGGCTCATTGACGAGAAGCTGGCCGACATCACCGTCTGCGATCCCGCCGTAGGTTCAGGCGCGTTCCCGGTGGGCATGATGACCGAGATTGTCCGCGCCCGATGCGCCCTGACTCCCTACTTCAACGACGTTCACGAGCGCACGCCTTACCACTTCAAGCGCCACGCCATCCAGAACTGCCTTTACGGCGTGGACATTGACCCCGGCGCCGTGGAAATCGCCAAGCTCCGCCTGTGGCTATCACTGATCGTGGACGAGGAGGAAACCAAGCAGATCAAACCACTGCCGAATCTGGACTATAAGATTGTCGCCGGCAATTCACTTTTGGGATTCCCCTTCAAGTCAAAGCGCCTTGAGGAGATCGAGACGCTCAAGACGCGTTTGTTCGAGGAAGTTGACCATGATAGGAAGACGGAATTGAAGGAACAGATTCAGTTTACGCTCGGCGAGTGCCTTTCGGCTTCCAAGAAAAGCCTTGGGTATGAGGTGAGCTTCGACTTTTGGATTTTCTTCTCCGAGGTATTCAAGGCCAAGAGCGGTTTTGATGTGGTACTTGCCAATCCGCCATACATAAATTCCCGGAGCATGGCGAAGGCCGATGCGGAAATGCGCAAATTGATCCAAGCCACCTACACGCTTACAAAGGGCAGTTGGGATATCTACATTGCCTTTTTTGAGAAGGGCTTTCGTCTGCTAAACCCTTCGGGGGTCCTTGCCTTCATCACACCAGATAAATGGATCTCCAAACCGTTCGGTGACGCTCTACGAACCGAGACAACTCCGAGAATATTCAGCATATTGAAAGCAGGACGAGAAGTATTCGAGAGTGTGAATGTCGATGCAATCGTCTCCATTTACGCCAGCGGAAAGCAGCCGCGTCTCCGAATTTACGATTACGTCGGCAGGCAGTTGCATCTGAAAAGCATCGTTGATAAGGATATCCTCAAGCCCCCATACGCCTATGACTGGCTGTTCTCAGATGCTGGTGAGTTGCTCCTGAAAATCGAGGCTAACCCCCAGAAGCTCTCCGACCTCGCCGTTTGCGAGAATTCCTGTGCTACGGACGACGCCTATCGGCTGCGGAAGCTAATCCTGGAAGGGTCCGAAGACCCTAGAGACGGCCAGTACCTCCGGATGATCAACACCGGTACCATCGCCAAATACGTTTCAAAATGGGGTAAACGCGAAATGGTTTACCTCGGAAGCAGGTACTTACGTCCGCTAGTCAACAGAAAACACTTCCTTGAGGACTTCCCAAAATCATACGGCCAGAAATCGATTAGGCAGAAACTCATTTTGAAGGGACTAAACCTTCTCGATGCGTGTCTAGATCCGGATGGCAGTGTGATTCCCGGTATCCCAACACTGGTGATATGCTCAGACGACCTTGAAGTGTTGAAGCTTCTCCTCGTAATTGTAAATAGCCCCTTGCCCTTTTTCTACATCAAGGAGAAGTACCCGGCGTCGAGCTACAACCAAGGAACAACGTTCACAAAGGAAATGCTCAATGACTTACCACTCCCGGCAATTCACGCAAAGGACCGAGCCAAGTTGATTTGCCTGGCGGATCAAATCATTACCAAAAGACTAATCAACCAAGAGGCGGACACGATGACGTTGGAGGCCGAGGTGAACCGACTACTATATGCAATGTACGGTCTGACCCCCGCAGAAATAGATGCTGTCGTGAAGACCCCAAAGCAGCGAGCATCAAAAGATTAAAAGCATGAGCGACCACAACTAAAGAAAGGAAAATCACATGAAGATGATCATTGGACCAAAGCAGTGGACTTGGCGCAGTCAGACAGGCTTGCGGATCTTCGCTGGCCCGATATGCGAACTTTCTACTGAACTCAACTTCGCCGATAGGAGGGGCAACTATCAGTCGTTACAGGAATTCCTAGATGCAATTGATGGTTCTCGCGGCAGTCCAGACCGGCCACGCGTTTTTTCGCGACGAGCGGTTGTAATTCGAGGGGGAGTCGATCCACTGACTTGTAAGGTTTCATTTGCGGATAACACAGACCGACGCCCCGCAGCATTGGCCCGCAGCAACAAACCAAGCGTTCAGGGATACGTCACCGCCAGAAAAGGAACGTGGTTCAGGGCATGGGTTCGAGGGCGGCTTGGACAACGATTGGTGTTTGAGTACATCGCCACTCCAACGTGCGACTACATTGTGTTTCAGTAGTAAAGACTGCAACCATGCGAGCGGTTCTGCCATTTCGCCGCCACCCGGTCAGCCCCGCCACCTCCGCCGCAACCATGAAACCAGACCCAGCCGCCCGCGTCGAGCACCTCCAGGGGCTTCTGCTCCCGCTTACCCCGCGCCAGGTCTGCGACCATCTCCGGCTGAACTGGCGGGCTGCGGCGCAGTTGCACAAAGCCGGCCTGCTCAGCTTCGACCCGGTCACCACCGAGAAGCTGGACGAGCGGCAGGAAGTCGAACTCCGGTTCCTCGGTGCCCTCGTCGCCGCTGGCTGCGATCACGCGATGCTCACGCGCCTGCTGGCCGGCCTGGAAAAACCGTACTGCTACCGCCCGGACCGCCTCTATTACGACTGGTCCTCCCAGTCTTGGGCGCTCCTCCCCAAACCCCCGGAGGAGCCAGACCCCGACCAAATCCTCGACGATTGGCTCTCCGCGCTCGCGGAGGACGACGACCTCGCCGCATTGCAGGACATCCAGGAGCGTGTCGCCGCCACCATCGCCGCCACCGCGAAGAAAAGCGCGGGCGAGCAGAAGCCCCCACCATGAAAGCCATGGTGAGAGAAGCAGAGGGGGGTGCTAGCATAAACCCCCCATGAAACCAAAGGGCACGAGAACATGACCGCCACCAGCCCATTCGGCTCACAATCTCCAACTTCGACCTTCGTAAGGGCGGGATTTGGGCGTAAGCTGTAGGCCATGAATGAATCAATCAGCGCGCCTCTATGGACCTGACGAAGTTGGGCTGGAATGCTGACCTCGACCGGCAGTTCGCGCCCCACCAGGCCAAGGGCCTGATTCCGGCTCGCGTGGCGGTGGAGGATAAACATTTCTTCCGCATCTGGACCGCTGACGCGGAAATCCTCGCTCAAGTCACCGGCAAGTGCATGCACGAAGCCCGCGGGTCCAATTCAAAACTTCCCAAGGTCGGGGATTGGGTCGCTGTAAAGCTCGTTGCCAACGAGGAGAAGGCAATGATCCAGGCTATCCTTCCGAGACGAACCCAACTCTGTCGCAAGATGGCCGGCCGCGGCATCACCGAGCATATCCTCGCCACGAATATTGACACGGCTTTCATGGTGAGCTCGGCGGACGCTAGTTTTGACGCCGGGCGCCTGGAGCAGATGCTGTTCATGGCCCATGAAAGCGGCGTCCGCCCGGTCGTCCTTCTCAACAAAATTGACTTGTGCGTCGACCTGGACGCAAGGCTCGCGGACGCTGCTCGCGTGACCGGCAACACTTTAGTGCTGCCGGTCTGTGCGCTCACCGGGCGGGGCGTCAAGGAATTGGCGAAACTGATCAAGCCCGGCGACAGCGCCGTGTTCATCGGCGCCTCGGGTGTCGGCAAGTCGAGCCTCATCAACCGCCTCTATGGAGAAGAGATCCAGGCCACCGTGGAAGTCCGCACCCATGATGCCAAGGGCCGGCATACCACTTCGTGGCGCGAGATGATTTTCCTCCCGCAAGGCGGCGTGGTCATTGACACGCCCGGCATGAGAGAATTCCACATCTGGATTGCCAACGAAGGATCGAAGCAAGCCTTTCCCGAAGTTGGCGCGCTGGCCGGGCGCTGCTACTACCGCGATTGCACCCATACGCAGGAGAATAAGTGCGCGGTGCGCGAAGCGCTCGCCGCCGGCACGCTCCCGCGCGAGCGGTATGACAGCTTCCTCAAACTCCAGCTCGAAATCCGCTACCTGCGCCAAGCCGAAAGGAGCGCCGCCTGGCAAAACCGCAAGAAGACCGGCCGCGGGGCCCGGGGCGTGCCCGGCAAGAGGGATTGAGCCGCCCCTTTTCGCACAATACAGGTATCAATCCAGGGGATTTGTGCGACAATGGGTTGTGGTTTTCCAATCGTGAATATTTCATCCGCCATTTTTGACTGCAGCGCGCCAGACTTGAACTCGTGTCCGGACGAGTCGCTGCCGGAGTTCGCCTTCATCGGCCGCTCGAACGTCGGCAAGTCCTCCCTGCTGAACATGCTCGCGGGCGAGCAAGGATTGGCCCGCGTCTCGCCCACCCCGGGGTTCACCAAGCTCATCAACCTCTTCACGATGAACAAATCCTGGCGGCTGGTGGATCTGCCGGGATACGGCTTCACCCAGGGTGCGAGGAAGGACCGGGCCCGGTTCAACCAAAGCGTGAGCGATTACCTGAAGAATCGCCCGAACCTCTGCCTGGTCTTTGCGTTAATCGAGTCCGGCCTGACGCCGCAAGCCATAGATCTCAAGTTTGTGGAATGGCTCGTGCGCCACGCCGTGCCGTTCGTTCTCGTCTTCACCAAAACCGACAAGGTACCCGCCGCCAAGGCGCAGGCGAACATCGCAGCCTTTAGGGACCGCATCTCGGTGTGGTTCGAGAAGCCGCCGGCGGTATTCACCTGTTCAGCAGCCACTCAGCAGGGCCGGCAAGAGTTGCTCGGTGTCATTGACGGGGAGATGGCGGCCATAGACACCGCTCCCATTCAGGCACAGGCACCTGCCGAAAGCCTGCCAAGCCCAAGCCTGCAAGATCGCATCCGGGAAAACCGAAGACGGCGTCCCGACCTCAACCGCCCCTGGTGAGGGCGTGGCCTGAACATGATGAAATCAATGATTGTCTCCTATTTTCGATTTCCGCCTTTCCACCCGCTGTGCGATTCTTTGTCTCATGAGCGCATCACCACTGCCCTCGCCGGTAAAGGCCAGCCTTCGCCAACGAGCCATCTGCGGCGTGGTGGGGCTGTGCTGTTTCGTCGCCGGCTTGCTGGCTGACAATGCGGCCTCGGGCGCATCTGCCACTGGTCGCTCACCGGCGGATGCCCGCGCCCGGTGGAGTGCCGAAGCCCAGGCGGCTGTAGAATCCTGGCTCCGCAGCGACACGAATGAGTTGTTCACGCCGAGCTTTGGCAAGTTCGTGACACTCCAAGGGTCGGGATACGTCTGGCCGCCACTGTGGAACATCCAGGGTTTTGATTACCTGACGCTGCACCGGACGGCGCAGTTCACCGAAGGCACGATTCCCGTGGTGATTTACGTCACCGAGGGCGCGGTCACCGCGCCCGGACAGACCAACGTGGGCACTCCGGTGCTCGAAGCCCCGGTCACGTCCGCCCAGGGGGCGCGAATACGCGTCTCTCACCCCGAAGTTGGCCAAGGCGTGAAGCCGCAAGCCAAACCGGAGATTGGCGCGGCGCGGCCAGCTCCGAAAACGATGGAGGAATTGGACGGCGGCATCATCAAACGCAGGCAATTCGACCAGGCCGTGCAGCGTTGGGGCGACGATGGGATGAGGGCACTCGGAACTTTCCTAAAGAACGGCACCAATCAACTCACCGCGATTTGCGGAGACTTTGTTTGCTTTCAAAACGAGGACAATCCGAACTACCAAATGGTCCCCGACACCCAGCGTACGGGAACCACCGGCCATGTCTGTATCTGCGTCCGCGTCCGGGCGCTCTTTTCGAATGGCTACCTGCCTTTGGACGTCCGGATCACCGAAGGCCGCGCGATGTCACCTCCGCCCGACGGCATGGGAACGCCGGTCATTCAAAGAATGGATCTGCACAGCGGAGCTACTTTGGTCGTTCCGCATCCGCAACTTTGTTCGTTCGAGCATTTCCAGGGGCAGGACAACCTTGAATTCCTGGTGGGGGAAGGCGAAGCCAAACTCATCGGCACATATACCCTGCGGTTGCCGGGCAGCGCATCCAACCCCCCTTGCAAGCTGGAACTCCGCGCCGACCATTCTCTGACCCTATCGAACTGCCCGGCTCCCGGTGACCCGCAACGGCTGGTCACAATCCCGGGCGAATGGTCGTTGAGCATCTACCGGGGTGTGGGAATCCACTTCCAGCTTTCCGTCAGCGGCGGCGATGCGGTTAAACTGCGCAGTGCGACCTGCAATCTCCTTTATCCGCCATTGCCTGGAGGCTTTCGTGCCAGCGTTCGGCTGGAGTGCCGGGATGATTCCGGCTCGCGCAGGGAATTGGAATTCGTTGCGGAAAAAGCAATGCCCAGCCCTCTTATGCCGCGCGACAAACCCCATTTCGTCAGGCGCAAGCCGACCGGCAATCCGCGCAACTGGGACATGCGGGTTGACATGAATCCAGAAACCCGGTTGCGAGAAGGCATTTACAGCCGCCCCGCTAATGGCAATGAGAACGCGGGTGTTGCGCTGGGGCGCGTGCGCCTGGCGGAGATTCTCTACCAGCGGGGCGCGTTGACCGAAGCCGAGACGAACGCCCTCCAGGGATTGGCCGGGCTGCGAAAACAATTCGGCAACCAGACCATTTACGTTCCCAACGCGCTGCACACGTTGGCCCAAATATTGCAGGCTCAAGGCCGCTTGCCCGAAGCCGAGTCCGCCCTCCGTGAAGAGCTCGCCCTGAAGCAAAGACTCTGGCAGGCCAAAGATCCCCGCGTCGTCCAAACCGCCAGCAACTTGAATCAACTCCTGCAACTTCAAGGGAAACCGACGGAGTGACTAGTTGAGATTTCCGAAAGGGGTCAAGGTATCTTCCGTCACGGCGCAGGCGAACATCGCAGCCTTTAGGGATCGCATTTCGGTGTGGGTCGAGAAGCCGGCGGCGGTGTTCACCAGGGCCGGGCCTACTTCTTATGCTTCTGTGCGTGTTCGTGGTCTGCCCTGAGCACCAATTTCTCCGCGCCGCCGTGGCCATGCTCCTCCAGATCCATGAACAACCCCTCGTCGGTGAGGTCCAGCGGGTGGGAGTGTTTCCAATCGTGCCGCGCGATGGCGTCGAGGCGATTCACGAGCTCAGGATCGTGGAATTCTATAGCGAGCTCGCGGCGGTCGTCGAAGCTGCCTGGAGCCAGGTTGATGGAGCCCACA
>JAPLUA010000137.1 GCA_026397855.1 Verrucomicrobiota bacterium
TCCGTTTCCAATGGGCTGAGCCGCGCGGCCGGCCTGGCCGCCCGCATATCGGGACCCGGTTGCTTTTCTTCGACTGCCAACATGACGGGAGAATTATAGCACGCGGCATAGTTTGTTCAATACAATTTGAACACCGCGGGGAGTCCGAACCTGGGCGACATTCCCAGGCGCGCGGTGTCCGGTGCCCGTGCAATCCGGTCCGGTTGCGGCTCTGAGAAGATTTAACGCAGAGGTCGCCGAGGGACGCAGAGGGGTCTTGTCTGGGTGCTTATCCGGCTCCATCCGGTCTTATCCGTGGTCCTCGCAGGCTGCGCCGGATCCCGAGTTCAGGATCACCGCAGTTGCCCCCCACCACCAGCACCCGTGGCACACCGGCAGAGCAATGGAGGTGCTGTGTCAATTCTCCAGAGTACTCGGCCAGGAGTTGCGGGCTGACGAAGGCCTGGCAGCGGCCCCGGGCCCAGGCGGCCAGGCAATCGAAGGGCTTGCCTCGCCAAAAGCTCGCGCTGACAACCACGTTCGTGTCGAAGACCACTTTCACGCGGCCTGTCTGCGCCTGCGAACGGCGGCCACAGCCTCCCGGACCTGGGTTTCATCCTCCGCGGTCTGGGCTGGCAGTTCACGGCCGGACAAGATCAAAGCCCGCGCTTGCGCCGGCGTCAACGGCACCCGCTTGCGCAACACCACCAGGCCGTTGATGTAACCTACATCCAGCTTGTCGCCGGTTTTCAGCCGGGCCTGCTCCCGGATGCTTTCCGGGATAACCGCCTGGCCTTTGGTCGAAAGAGTCGTCAGCATGTCAGTAAGATTATACCTACTCCAGTAAGACGCAGCGTCGCCATCCCCGAAACGGGTGGGCGCGAACGACTGCGAGGGCATGCCGGCTGAAACCCACGGTTGAAATCCACCTGAAACAAGAACCTATGGAGAGAAGCCTCACGCTTATTGTCAGCCTGGCGATCCTTTCGCTGGCGAACCCGACCTTTGCACAAACCCTCTACTGGGACGGCGGCGCCAGCAACATCGCCACCAATGGGGACGGCATCAGCCAGGGCGGCGCCGGCACCTGGAATGCGGCCATTCAGAACTGGGATCAGGGCAACGTTCCGCACATCGCCTGGCCCGGGGGCGCGGACGCCTATTTCGGGGCGACGGGGATTGCGGTGGGCGCCGGCCTGGTCACGGTGACCGTGCCTATCGTTGCCAATTCGCTTGCCGTTATGGCCACCAATTATGTCTTCACCGATGGCGGCAACACCGCCAACACGCTCACCCTGGGCGCCATCACCAACAGCTCCGCGTTTACTGTTTCCAACAACATCGTCAACAGCACCACGTTCACCAAGGCTGGCGCTGGCAGCGTGAGCCTGCTCGGAACGAGTCCGGGTTTGACCGGCACGCTGAATGTCAGTGCAGGCACCCTGCAGCTCGGCAACAACGTTTCATCCTCCGGCCCCGCCAGTTTCGGGGATGTGACGGTGGCCGCCAACGCCACCTTTAGAATCAACGCCTTCGGTTCAGCAACCTATGCGCAGAACATCTCCGGTGCGGGCTCGTTCTATGCACAAGCCAATAGTTCATCCAGCTCCGTCACTTTGTCGGGAGCGAATACTTTTACCGGCAATGTCACCATCAACCAGGCAACCCTGACGGTTTTTTCCATCAGCGACACGGTCGGGAGCGGGCTGGGCATGGGCACCAACCTGACGATTGCCGCCGGTGCCAGCGCCACCGGCCTGACCTACAGCGGCTATGGCGACACCACCTCACGCACGATCACCCTGGGCGGGACCACCCCGACCACGATTATCAATGCGAGTGGCTACGGGCCCCTGGTTTTGCTCGGCCCGCTCGCTTTTGGCAATGCGAACAAGCACACGCTCACCCTCTCCGGCACCGCCAGCTACCTGAACCTCTTCGGCGGAACAATCCCTGACAATGCCGCCACCACCAATACCGCCCTCATCAAGAGCGGCACCAGCCTATGGATGCTCACCGGCACGAACACCTATTCCGGCGGCACAACGTTGCTCAGCACCGGATCTTTGCTGATCACAAACGACTATGCCCTGGGCGCGGCCACGGGTGCCGTCAATTTCGGCGGCAGCAGCATCCTTCGCGCCGCCAGCAACAATGTTACGCTGGGGGCCGGACGCACAGTGAACGTGAGCAATACCTACACGGCGAACTTCGGCGTCTGGGACACAAACAACCTGATTGTTGCATCGTTCATCACCGGTACCGGCTCGGTCACCAAGGCGGGATCCAGTTATGCGCAGGGCTGGGTGCGGTTCAGCAACGACACCAACAACTACATCGGCGACTTCGGGATGAGCTATGGCAATACCGAATTCACCTCCGTGGCGGACCAGGGAGTTCTCAGCTCGCTTGGCCAGGGCACTGCGGCCAGCGGCGGCAGGATCAACATCGCAAACAACACCTCGGTCGGCACCTTGCGCTATGTGGGGACCAGCAACAGCGCCACGCATCGTCCGTTGAACTGGACGGCGACGACGGGCGGCTACACGCTGGACAATACCAACACCGGGACGATCGCCTACCTGGCCACGACGCAGATGGTCAACGCCGCCGGCAGCAAGATGCTGGCCCTGACCGGCAGCAACACCGGGACCAACACCCTGGCGCAGGCCATCAACGACAACGGGGGGATAACCTCGCTGTCCAAGAGCGGCGTCGGCCGGTGGATCGTGAGCGGCGCCAACACCTACAGCGGCCCGACCACCATTTCCAGCGGGACGTTGTCGGTGGGCAGCGATTCCAACCTGGGAACGGCCCCCGTTTCCGCCACCCCGAACAGCCTCGTCATCAGCGTCGGCGCGCTCTCCGCGTCCGCCAGTTTCGCGCTCAACGCCAATCGAGGCATCGCCCTGGGGCCGACGGGCACAAATGCCCTGGGCGCCAACGCCGCAGGCAGCGGCAATATGGATGTCGCCGCTAGCCAGACGCTGACCTATGGCGGCATCCTGGCGAATACGACCGCTACCAACACCGGCGGCTTGGTCAAGACCGGCACCGGCACGCTGGCTCTTTCGGGCGCGAGCACCTACAGCGGGGACACCCGCATCAACGCCGGCACGCTCGCCCTGGTCGGCAGCGGCTCGATCGCCGGCAGCAGCAACATCCTCATCGCGGCCGGCGCGACCCTGGATGTCTCCGGGGTTGGCGGCGGCTACACGCTGGCTGCCAGCCAGGGGCTCCTTGTCACCAACACCACGACCGCCACCATCAACGGCAGCCTGAACCTTGGCGCGGCGTCGCTGGTCATGGCTAACGCCCCGGGCACGCCCACCATTACGGTCACCGGCGGAACCCTGTCGCTGGCCAGCGGCAATGCCTGCACCGTCAACGTCAAGAATGGCGGCAGCCCGCTCGGCGCAGGCAGCTACAAGCTCATCGCCAAGGGAACCGGCGGGTCGGTCGGGGGCACGGCCCCGGCAACCGTCACCGTGGGTGGCGACGGCCTTGCCTCGGGGGCGACGGCGGTAGTGAGCATTGCCGACGGGGAGCTTCTCCTGGTAGTCAGCTCCGGGGTCCTTTATCCCCCCGTGGTGGAGAGCTTCGGATTGGTTGGGGGCGGGATGGTGTTGAACTTCAGCGGCACCAACGGCCAGGCCTGGACGATTCTGACCAGCACGAATGCGACCCTGCCGCTGACGAACTGGGATGCTGTCACCAACGGCACCTTTGCAGGGGTGCCGGTCAGCTACACCAACACCTCGCCTGTGGATCCGCAGCGGTATTATCGAATTGCCTGCCCCTAACCCGGATATTTCACACTCCGATGGAAACGCCAA
>JAPLUA010000164.1 GCA_026397855.1 Verrucomicrobiota bacterium
CGGCGAGCGTGCCACCCGGGCTTTCCTGCACTCGCGCAACTGCTCCTTCTTTTTCGCGGCTTCCATGCCGGCGGGCTTTTCGGAGCCCGCTGCCGCAGGTTTCGCTTCCTGCTTGGCGACCTCGCTGGCGGCCTTGGGCGCAGCCGCCGGGGTGGGGTGGACCCGCCCGTCAATCCAGACGGCGCGGACTGGCGCCTCCGGATCAAAGTAGCTGTTGCCCTCGACTACCGTCAGGTTGGCAATCTTGCCCGGCTCGATCGTGCCGATCTGTCGCTCGGCTCCGCAGAGCCGGGCGGGGATGGTGGTCAGGGCGGCCAGGGCGTCGTTTTCGGACAAGCCGCGATCGAGGGCCAGGCGCAGGTTTTTCCGGAACTCCTTCTTGTCGGCCAGACCATAAGTTGTCAGGGCAATCTCCAGCCCCTGCCGCCGCAGCAGCGCGGCGTTTTCGGGCGCCCAATCCCATGCGCGCAAGGCGTCGAGCTGCACCTGCTCCCAATCGCCCTCGTCCGGCAGTTTCGGCAGGGAGGGAAAACTCAAGGGGACGATGAATGTCGCGCCGGTGGCCTTCGCCAGATCCGGTCGTCGCCATTCCTGGCCGCTGGAGATGAGGCAGAAATCGAGCCCGAGCTCGCTGGCAATGCGGGCGGCCCGATGGGCCATCAGGGCGCTGCCGGGCTCAAAGGCCACCCGCATCGTCCTGTCGGCGGCGGGGGCGAGCGCTTCGAGCGCCGGATCGAACCCGGGTCGCTGCCGCCCTTGCGGGCGCTTGAGGTAGTCGGCGTGGTCGAGCGTGTAGTGGCGCGCGTCCAGGAGGCTCTGCCGGACTGAGGCGATGGCTCCCATCAGCGAGCCGGGGTAGGGGCGGTCCTCTCCCGGCTCCGGGTCGAACGCGATGTGCTGGAAGACGTCCGCCTTCATCACCGCCTCGTTCGGGCTGTTGTCCGCCAGCGCCACGAGGGCGCTGGTGCCTCGGATGATTCCCCGGGCCGGGGCAACAACCCCGGTCGTGAAGCCCAGTTCCCGTAGCGGTTCGAGGGTCTTTTCGCGCGGCGCGTAATCCTGTGCCGCCCGGTATTGCGGCGTGATCCGCGCGACCTCATAACCCGGTCCCCGGGTACCGCGGCCGGACTTCTGCCCGGCGACGCCGAAAAAGCCGCCCCGGCCCGCCGCCCGCACTCCTGACGACTCAGGCTCCATGTCCCCGGTCGAGACCGGTCCATTGGTCCCGCTCAGCACCAGGTAGGAATCAATGAAGCCCGCATAAATGGTCATTCCCCTCATGTCCCACACCCGTGCGTCCGCTGGCGGGGAAACATCCTTCCCGACTGCCGTGATAAACCCGTCCCTCAGGATGATCGTGCCGCCGTCGAGGGATTCACCCGGCCTGGCCACGACCCTGGCCCCGACCAGGGCATGAACCCCCAGCGGCAGCGGGCGGAAACCGGGGGGCCGGATCCCGGTCGCGAAGGCAGGGCCCGCTCCCGCCAGAAACGCAAGGGCGACCGCGAGGAAAAGCCGGACGGATTTACAGACTGCTCTGCTGATCATGGGGCAGCACCCTATGCAAGCCGGGGCGGCGACACAAGGCGCTAAACGGACTTCCCGGGGCGATGGATGCTTGATGGTGCTCCCGCTCATTGCCTCCCGGTCACGAGGCGCGGCTCGGCCCAGACTGCCCATGCGCATTCGGCGTCCTTGAGAGACTCGGTCAGGAACGTCAGCACGACCGGCCGGCTCTTCCATTCGGCGAGGCTGATTTCCACCGGGACCCAGCCGGAGCCCGGCTGCAAGGTCTTGTCGAATACCTTGCGTCCGTTGACTTCGATGGCAAAGCCAACGCCCTTGGAGGTTGACCCGTCCCGGATGCCGATCGCCGTCACCAGCCTGGCGGGAGCCGCGGGCAATTTCAGCCACCAGTCTGCGAGCGACCGGCCCGCGGACGGAGGGTGCAGCAATAGCGCAGGGCGGGCATCGCCGCCGCATTTGGCTTCGATCACACTTCCGCCGAAGTAGCTGTAGCCGGGCTGCTCCACGCCGTCCGCAAATGCGATGGAGCCGGCATACGGGGATTGGAGAAGGCTGGCGGGGAGCGCCGTTTCGGCGGGCGCCGTGATCGGCACAATCAATGTGTTCGGCAAGCGGCATGTGACCTCGATTTCTGCCGCTTGCCCGGGTCGGGGCGAGATGGGCGCGAGATCTGCGTCGCCGTCGGCGGTCAGCGCGGTGCCGGGACGCGGAAACCCGGCAAGACGGACCGTTTGGCGCGGTGGGATGGTGTTGTCCTCCACGGCAATCCGCGGACGGATAAAGCGGCCCCAGTCATAGGTGACCGACCCGGCCGGGCCGGGATCGGCCTCGATGTGCAGAAGGATTGATCTGCCGCGCCAGGCGGAGAGATCCAGTTCGAGCACGCCGGGGCTCTCCCGGGCGTAGTGTAACGTGCGACGCCGCACTTCGCCGCCGCAGGTGGCCGCCACCTTGAAGGTTACGCCATCGGACTTGCCCTCCGCCTCGGGCTTCAATTGCACGCCGCTGGTGAAGAACACCCTGGGAAAGTCGGGCAGCGTGAGGGGGTAATCGAGGAACGTAACGCTCTGGACTTCGCCCGTATGGGATATGACGCCTTTCCACGGCGGGTGGATGAACAAGCCATCGCCATCCGGGTGGGCTATGCCGGCGGTTTCCTCATCGGTGAACTCCAGCCCGCCCGGAATGCGAACTTCCCCGCTCGCCAGCCGCACGCCGCCGGTGACCGACCCGGTGTAATCCCAGAGGGTAATCGTGTTCCTGGCCTCCTCCGCAGCCGAACGGGCGACCTGGAAGCGCGCGAATCCTTCATGCACTCCCCCGCGGGTCAGCATGTAACCGGCGGGGAGCGCGGACAGGTGCGGGGCTGCCAGGTCGCGCTGCCCGGGCTTCCAGTGATAGGCCTGGCCGGGGTTCAGGCCGATGATCTTCTCGGCGTCGAACGCTGGCCACCCCGGGATGGAGCCGGGCAGGGCGGCTTCCGATACGCCCTCGATGCGGCGATCGAGCACTTGCGGCGCCTGTTTGCCGATCCGCGCCTCGAAGGCGACTCCCCGGTCGCGCACAAATCGCGCCTGCCCTCCGCCTTTGAGCCGGTAAACGAACAGATCCTGGCTCCGCCACGGTGTGTCGAAGTCCGGGCTGGGCTGGTGTTCCTGGAAGAAGCGGGCCTGTTCCAGCACCGCGGCTGCCGGGAATGGCGCCTGGGCCATTTGTGACATGCCGGGCCAGTTGTAGGTCGGCAGCACGCCCAGCGGCTCGTAGGCGCGCCTCCAGACGTCAAAGAAGGCCCTTTCCTCGGGGTTGGCCATGCCGAGATAACCGTAAATCTGCGTGTAAGGCGTCAGCACGGCGGAACTGATCGCGTGTGACATCACAACCTGGCGGTCGTCCCAGGTCCGGTGGACATGGTCCATGCTCCAGATGTGGCGCTGGGCGAAGTGCTCGTATTGGGACGTGATTTCGTTCAAGCCTTCGCCGCTCAGTGCCACCTCCGGAAGGGCCTGGTGAAGTTCCCGGTGCAGCGCCAGGCTGCCTTCAATGCAGTTCAGCCCGTCAATGAGCCCGTTCCTGTCGTTGTAGATGCACAGCGTCTGGTCCAGGTGAAGCGCATCCGGGCCGGATTGCCGCGCCAATTCAACCATGCGCTTGACGAATGTCTGCCGCCACGCGCGGCTGGCCGGGTTGATGTAGGCGAACTTGATGGGCGGCTGGGCCGGCCATTCCCACCACTGCAACTCGCCGGAGAACGGGTCGCGCACCTGCCATTGCTTGAGCTGGTCGTAGAGGGGATTTCTGGGATCGCAGCCAAAGTAATTCACGTGCAGCATCACGCGAAACCCGAGCCGGTGGGCCTCCGCCATGAACGGGGCCAGCCCATCGGTGGCGGTGTAATCGGGGTAATTGCGGTCATACCCATCCTTGCGCCAGTTGGCAATGTAACAAAGCGTCTGCGCCGGGTTGCACTGCTTCGCAAGGTCTTTCAGCAACGCCAGGTCCATGTTCATGGTGACCACGAAGCGGATCCCGCCGGCCCACGCGGGGCTTTTCTTCTCCAGCGGCACCAGGTCGAAGCGCGCCCTGGCCCACTGCCGATAGATGGCCGCGCCCGTCTGCCAATTGCCCGCGTAGGCGCGGATGCGCCAGCGGCTGGAGACAATGGCGGACTTGTCCTCGAAGGGCGCCAGGTTCTGGCTCTCGAACCGCAGCCGGAAGGCACGCCGGGAGTGATCGAGGATCAATGTCTTGAAGCGGTGCGACAGGTCGTCGGCCCAGATGATGACACCGCCGCGCCGTCCTTGGATCAGGACAAACGGAGCCTCCCACGTCATCGGGTAATCGAACGTCCTCCGGCCCGCCGGTGCCTCCTTGCCAAACCGCTGTCCGCTGCAGCCCGGCACCAGCACATCGAAGTCATCGGGCACGGAAGCGATCCCCCAGGATACCCCCACCAGGCCGTTCGTGGCCAACTGTCCCTCCTGCTGGACGAGAATGTCGCCCGTGGCAGGCTCGGCTTCGATCTGTGTCCGCATCCGGCCGGCTGCCACCTTGCCCGGCTGCTCCCATTCCGCCGTCCATTCGAGCCGTGCGACCGTGTTCGTCAGCGCGCGGACCTTTGCCTGCTCCAGCCGCAACTCGCCCTGGTTCAGGCAATGCAACGCGCTCAGCCCGGCCTCCTGGCCGTCAGCCCAGGCGAGCGGTTCGCCGCACAGGCGGTTGGTGAAGCCCACGATAACGCCGTTGCTCACCGCCAACGCGCAGGTTTTGGAGGTCAGCATCGCCGCCGGCTGCGGCGTGGACAAAGCAACAGCGGCAGGCACCAGCGCCAGCCAGCCCAGGCTGCGCGTGAGAATTCTCGCGAACGACATCCTCCTTTCTTATGCCAGCGTAAGGGGGAAGTCCAACAAGACCTGATCCCGCGCCTTGGTCCGACCACCAGCCTTCGCTCCGAAACTGGCGCCTGGGGGTGGATAAAACGTTGCCTCAGCCGCGAGTGTCGCGTAAAACCTCGGCCGTGAATAAGCAACCAGTAACAGGACCCGGGTGTCTGCTGTCGCAGGGCATGCGCCGTTATCTTTATGGCACGGCGGCAATGACCGGCGCGGCGATCATGATTGTGGAGATTCTCGGGGCGAAGATGCTCTCGCCCTATGTGGGTCTGTCGCACTTTGTATGGACGGCGCAGATTGCGGTAACGCTGGTGGCGCTGGCGTGCGGCTACTACGTCGGGGGGCGGCTGGCGGATCAATCGCAGCAGCTCGGTCGGCTCTACTGGTCCATCCTGGGCGCGGCGCTTTACCTGGCCTTGACGGTGCCGGTTTGCGAGCCGGTGGCTTACTGGTGCCTGGATTTCAATCTCGCCGTGGGTTCGTTGCTCGCTTCGGGGATCCTCTTCTTCGTTCCCCTCGCGCTGCTGGCGATGACCGGGCCATTCCTTGTGCGCGTGATCACGTCATCAGTGGCGGGCCTGGGCGGCAACGTGGGACGGCTTACCGCCATAGGGACGCTCGGCAGCCTGGGCGGGACGCTGCTGATCGGCTACCTCCTGATCCCGCTCGTGCCCAACTCGGTCACGATGCTGGTCACCGCGCTGGCCCTCGCGCTCGTCTGCGCCGGCTACTTCTTCCTGAGCCGGCGAACCGGGCCGGCGGTGTTGGGTTTGTTGCTGGCGCTGGGTCTCGCTGCGGGGGCAAAAACTTACTCCGGGCTGAAACCGAATTACACCCACCTGAACGAGGTGTTCCGGGGGAACTCCCACTTCGGCATGCTCCAGGTCCTCGATCGCCGGGACGGAAGCTGCCGGTTTTACCTCAACGACAACCTCATCCAGAACACCTACGATCCGGGCCGCAAGCTGAGCGTTTCTCACTTCACCTACTCCCTCTCGGGCCTGGCGCGCGCCTACACGACCAATATTGCCGACGTCCTCTGCATCGGTCTGGGAGTCGGCATCGTGCCGATGGATTTCGCTCATGCCGGCGCCCGCGTGGATGTGGTGGAGATCAACCCCGCTGTGGTGCCGATGGCCACCCGTTTCTTCGACCTGGACACCAGCAAAATCCACCTGACCATTGACGACGGACGCCACTTCCTCAACCGCTGCCGCAAGCAATACGATGTCGTCGTCCTCGACGCCTTCCTGGGCGATTCGTCCCCCTCACACCTGCTGACCCGGGAGGCTTTCGCCTCGATCCGGCGTGTTTTGCGCCCGGGAGGCACGCTGGTCATCAACTGCTTCGGCAGCCTGGAAACAGGTCGCGATTTCTTCACTGCTTCCCTCAACAAAACCCTCAAGGCCGTCTTCCCCTCGGTGCTCGCGCACACGAGCGGTGACGGAGGCATTTTCTTCGCCGCCACGGACCGCCCGACCCTGGATTTCGTGCGGCCGCCCGACCTCGCCAACGTCCATCCCGAAGTCCTCGAGGAGACCAGGGCCACCTACGCGGGTCTGGTGGACACCGTCCCCGGCCACGGGCGAGTCCTGACCGACGACTACAACCCGGTTGATTTCTACGATGCGCGGAACCGGGAAGACACCCGCCGTCGGCTGGCGATGTCGGCGAAGAGACTTTGAGCAACCAGGGAAAGACTCAACCACAGATGGACACAGATGGACACGGATCCTGCTGAAATCTGTGTTCATCTGTGTCCATCTGTGGTTAACTCTCTCCCATGCAAGCTGAACGGAAAACACTCGACGACCGCAACAAGATGACCGACCTGGAGCGGCTGCGCCACTCCTGCGCCCACGTCATGGCCACCGCCATCCTGCGCCTTTGGCCGGATGCCCAGTTCGCCGCCGGCCCGCCGGTTGAGAACGGCTTCTACTACGACGTGGACCTGCAGCACCGGATAAGCCCCGAGGATTTCGCGTCCATCGAGGCCGAGATGAAGAAGGAGATCAAGGCCAATAACGTCTTCGAGCGCATCGTCGTCACCCGCGAGCAGGCAATCAAGGACTCGGATAGCGGGCGGTTGGGCGGGCTGGGCGAGCGGCCGGGGAACCCGAGCAAGTTCAAGCTCGGCAACCTTGCGGACATCCCGGAAGGCGAGGCCATCACCTACTTCAAGAACGGGGACTTCATGGACCTCTGCGCCGGGCCGCACGTGATGCGCACCGGCAACATCGGCGCCTACAAGCTCACCAGCGTTGCCAGCGCCTATTACAAGGGGGACGAGAAGAATCCGCAGCTCCAGCGCATCTACGGCACCGCGTTCAAGAACAAGACGGAGATGGAGGCCTACTTCAAGATGCTGGAGGAGGCCAAACGCCGCGACCACCGGAAGATCGGCTCGGAGATGGGCTTGTATGCGATTGACACCGAATACACCGGCCCGGGCCTTCCCCTCTGGCTGCCCAAGGGAGGCGCCATCCTCGAGGAGCTGGAGAAGCTGGCGAAGGAAACCGAGTTCCATGCCGGCTATGTGCGCGTCAAGACGCCCCACATAGCCAAGGAGAAGATGTACCTGACGAGCGGGCACCTGCCATTGCTCTACAAGGACTCGATGTTTCCCCCGATTTCCCTTCTGGAGGAGAATGACCGCGCGCGCGGCGAGCAGTTGACCCGGCGGAAGTTTGCGATCGTGGACGAGCTGGTGAAGCTCAAGCATGAGGGCGAGAGCGCCAACCCGGAACGGGTCAAGGTACTCGAGCGCGAATCGTTTGAGATCGGGCTGGAGCAGGACGCCCTCGGTGAGCGCTACTATCTGAAGGCCATGAACTGCCCGCACCACCATCGCATCTTTGCGGCGGAACCGCGCAGCTATCGCGACCTGCCCTTGCGCCTGGCCGAATACGGCACCTGCTACCGCTACGAGCAATCCGGCGAGCTCTTCGGCCTGATGCGCGTGCGTTCGCTTAACATGAACGACGCGCACATCTACTGCACCCCCGAGCAGTTCGCGCAGGAGTTCAACGCCGTCAACGAGATGTATCTGAAATACTTCAAGATCTTCGGCATCGAGACTACGGGCCGAAGATTGACGTGCAGGTGTGGAGCGTCATCGGCCGCGAGTTCACGCTCGCCACCAACCAGGTGGACTTCGCCGTCCCGCGCAGGTTCGGGCTGGTGTACCGGGACAAGGATAACACCGACAAGACGCCGCTGTGCATTCACCGGGCGCCGCTGGGCACGCATGAGAGGTTCATCGGCTTCCTGATTGAGCACTACGCCGGCAACTTCCCGCTCTGGCTTGCGCCTGAACAGGTGCGCGTTCTGACCATCGGAGACGAGGAGCCGCTGGTGAGCTATGCCAAAGGCATCGTCCAGGAGCTGCGCGCCCACATGGTTCGCGCCGAGGGCGATTACGGCAACGACAAGATCAATGGCAAGATCCAGCAGGCCGAGCAGTCGAAAGTGCACACCATGCTGGTCATCGGTTCACGCGACATGGCCGCAGGCGCCGTCAGCGTCCGGGTCCACGGCAAAGGCAACCTTGGCGCCAAGCCGAAGGCGGAAGTGGTGGCGGAGATCCTGGCGTCTGTCCGCGAGCGGCGGGCTTAGCGGACCGATGTTCAGCGCTTCCGCACTTCCAGCAGAACCGGTTCGCCGGCCTTAAGGCTCACTGGCAATCCCCGGGCGAGTTGGTCGCCGGTCTGGTCTGGCTGCCGCTGGCCGTCAACCGTCACACGATAGCGCGCCTTGGGCTGGGTGGTGAACCACTCCGGAAACTGGTTGATGCGCGGGTAGTCGAGCGGCAGGTGCATGAGCAGCTTGTGCCGCGGGCGGTCGAAAATCACGCGCCCCTCCCACGGCTGCTCTGCGCTGAGGCTCAGAAAGATGGTGTTGCCTTCGCGCACCGCGCCAAATCTCACGTCCTTGCGCCACGGCTCCACCGTGGCTCCCTGGGTTTTCCACAGCGCGTACATCAGCGAGGTCCGCGCAAAGTTGCCATCCCCGTGCCAGCCTTCAACGATGCCATCGGGCTTCTGGATGGCCCACATCATCCGGGTCTGGCTGTCCACCCAGTCCGCCGCCGAGTCCACGGGCTCGCGGTTCATCAGGTTGATGGCCCCCTCGATGGAATCCGCGAAACCATCCGCGCTTTTGTCGCCCCAGCACGCGCCGATATACTTGCCTTTGAGGTTCGACAGCGCGTGCCGTACGGCGTCGCGGTAGGCCGCCGTCTTATCCATCAGCCACATCGTAAACATCCCGTCATAGTTGTAACCCCAGGTATCGCACAGGTCGCTGGAATGCTCGCCGGTCTTCGGGTTGAACCAGACATACAACAGGCCGTCGGCGTTGCGTCCCTTTGCAAGGATGCAGTCAAAGATCTCGTGCATCGGCTTTTTATAGGCACTCCTTTTCCCGGGCAGCGCATGAGCCACGGCGACGTACAACTCTGTGAGCCCGTTGATTACTTCGCAGCCGTGGTCGCTCAGCCGGAGCTGCTTCATGTCCCGGGTCGGGTGGTTTGTTCCGAGCAGGAAATAGTCGCCGAGCCGGACGGCGCAATCCAGGAACTTGCGGTCGCCCGTGAACCAATACAGGCGCGCCGAGGCCTGCAGCATGTCGCCGCAAACCTCGAAGTTGCGCGTCGGGATGTTGCCGTAGGGCGTTTCGATCGGGGCATACTTCCAGATGTCCTCGGTGATCCCCACCATGCGTTCGCTCCAGGGGCTGGGCCCGGACCATTCCGCGATGTAGAGCAGGCCGTCCTTCACGTATTCCGCCCCGTCAAAGATGATCTCGTCGAGGTCGAGCTTCTCGCGCCGCCAGCCGCGCTTCGGGAAGGAGTAATCGTCGGGCAAGTGGCCCAGCCGGCAGGTCAGGCGGGTCTCGGTGCGCAGGATATCAAGCAGGCGGCCCTCCATCAGCGGGCGATCGGTCATGGCGGCGGTCAGCACCATAAAGGGATAGTTGTCGGCGGCGGAGTCGCGTCCATTCCAGAAGTTGCTCTCGCGCAGGTTGCGCGGAAACAACCCGGTTTCAGGGTCGCAATGGGCCAGCCAGCCATCCACGAAACGACGGCAGCGGAAGAAGGCTTCGTTGGCGAGCCGCCCGTTCTTGTCGGCCGCCAGGAATCGCTCCTCCTCGCGCGCCTTCCCGGCCAGGCGGGCGGGCGGTGCGGTTGGGGTATCCCACAATGGGCGCATTTCGGGGAACGGGATGCCGGCAGCGGGCGCGTGGGGGCTCAGCGCTGGCGCCGCCTGGGCCGGGTCGCAGATATTGACCAAACAGAGCGCGATGAGGGCGAGCAGGTTGATTCGCTTCATGATGGAGACAACACTGGGCGACCGGATCGGGAGTTTGCAAGCCTCAAAATGAATCGGCCCTGGGCCGGGTAGCAGGCGCTCCGGGAAGCCTGCCGCTGCCGCCAACCCGGGCACAGCGCAAAATATTTGTTTCAAAGCGCGGGCAAACCGAATACTTATTGCGCCAGCAGTATAGGCATTATTAAACAAACGTGAAACTGACAGACCTGCGGGGCATCCTGCAGTACATTCCGCAATTCCGCGAAAAGACGTTCATCATCAGCGTGGACGGAGCGATCGTCACGGACGAGAACTTCGCCAACATCCTGGTGGACATCGCGGTGCTCCGCTCCTTGAACATCCGCATCGTGCTGGTTCACGGCGCATCGGCCCAGATCAAGGGGCTGGCCGTCGAGCAGGGCGTTTCGCCCTCGAACCTCGACGGCGCCGGCGTCACCGATGAGGCCACGCTCAAGCTGGCCCTCACGGCCGCGAACCGCCTCACGCACGAAATCCTCGAGGGGCTGTCGGCGATTGACCTCCGTGCCGCGTCCAGCAACGCCATCATCGCCCACCCGCTGGGCATTTTGCACGGCGTGGACCACCTCTTCACCGGCAAGGTCGAGCGGGTGGACGTCGAGTTGCTCCAGCAACTGCTGGAGCATGGCATCATCCCGGTGATGCCCCCGCTCGGGTTTGACGGCGAAGGCAAGACCTACCGCGTCAATTCCGACGGCGTCGCGCTGGCGGTCGCCGAGGCGCTCAAGGCCACCAAGCTGATGTTCATCACCACTCACGATGGCATTCGCGTCGGAGACCATGTCATCCGCCAGATGCCCGTCTCCGACCTTGAATCGGTGCTCGCCTTGCAAAGGCCTGACATCCACCCCGACCTTCTGTCCAAAGCCATCCACGCCGCCGCCGCCTGTAAAGCCGGCGTGCCCCGCGTGCATGTTATTAACGGCGCGGTCGAGGAGGGGCTGCTCGCCGAGGTCTTCACCAACGAAGGGGTCGGCACCCTGGTCTATGGCAACGAATTCCAGCAGATACGGCGCGCACTCAAGAAGGATGTCCGCAGCATTCTGAACCTCACCCGGCGCTCGGTCGAAAGCGAGGAACTGGTGAAGCGGAGCCGGTCGGCCATTGAGAAGCAGCTCGCTGACTACTACATCTTCGAGATAGACAAGAACCCCGTCGCCTGTGTCGCCTTGCACGCCTGGCCCGAGCACAGCAAGGGCGAACTGGCCTGCCTCTACGTCAGCCCCGCCCACGAGAACCAGGGCATCGGCCGCAAGCTCGTCCAGTTCATCGAGAACAAGGCCCGCGAGATGGGCCTCAGCGAACTTCTCACCCTCTCGACCCAGGCCTTTACCTACTTCCAGTCCAAAGGGGGCTTCATCGAAGGCACCCCCGACGACCTCCCGCCCGGCCGCCGCGAGAAATACGACCAAAGCGGCCGCCGCTCCAAGGTCCTGGTCAAGAAGCTTAAGTAGTCGCGAGCCCCTCCTGCCCCACAGGGACGAGGACGTGCGCGTCTTCTCCCTCTCTTCCCGTCGCGGGAGGAGAGGGAGAAGAAGCGTCCCGCGGTCGTGGGTTGGGCTTCCGGATCGCTACCCACCGCAGGGACGTGGTGCTTCCCAACCGGCCACATGAATGAGCCGGGATGCCTAACGTAGCCCCCTGTGGCCTTCCTCGGGGTGGTGTCTTGCTGATGTCTTACCACTGTCTTACCAATGGGGGGTGGATGTGGGTCAAAAGTGCCCTTTGCACGGGCGCATTGGCGAGTTGCTGGGGGAGCGCCGACATTCTTGTCGGCCTGTTCGTGTGGCTGCGCAGGGGCAACCTGGGAACACGCCACATTCAGACTAGGGCCGAAAGGGCTTGAATGGTGAGGCATCTTATCCGAAATTCTGATCATGCGAGCATCACTATTGCGCGAGCGCAATCAGGTTACCCTGCCCGGTGAGGTAGTGTAGGCGGCGGGTCTGGTCCCGCAGCATGACTACATCACGTGGCGGTTTGAGTTCGGGGAAATCCGGGGCCGAAAGCAGACTCCAGTATTGGGTCGCACCGGCAGAGTTGCTCAAGATCGCAAAACCGGCCTGCTTTTCTGGGATGGGGACATTTCCGCTGAAGAGGCGGAGAACGCCGCCTTGTCAGCCAATCTGGATCGGGAATGAGCGAGTACTTTGATACCCCGGTCATTGTGTTCGCCTGCGCGAATGCCGGAACCCTGGGGCAGGCCGCCCGGCAACTTATCGCCGCCGCACCAGAGCCCGTGACGACACCGCATGCCC